>JAGXAD010000047.1 GCA_018971745.1 Patescibacteria group bacterium | reverse complement strand
GGAATCCGTATTGCCATGCCAACGGGATATTTGACTGACGAGTCCAAACTGATTTTCTGTTCTTTCAAGATTTGAACGATCAAAGCGGGCTTGTTGCCGACGTAATGTTTTACGACATTCCACGGAGTCGGATTACGGCGCGTCAAAACGTCGTTCATAAAACCGTTGTCGTACAAACCGCCTGACGACGGAAGAATTTCATTATCGGAACTTAAAAGAGTTTTGTGATCGCCACTAAGAACAGTTGCGCCTCCAACGGCAAATGCGTTACCAAAAACCGCCATTACGAAAAAAAATAAAATTGCGGCAAAACCGATTCCGAGCTTTTTCATGGTTTCTCCTCCTGTTTTTGTTTGTTTTTGCGTCAAAGTTTTTTCGTTTTTACGCGCTCCATGCGCGTAAAAACTTAAAAAAGCTCAACAGCGCCGTTAATTTTTTCTTCTGTCAAAAAACTCTCGCCGATGGCGAATAAAAAACAAAACTAAATCCCGCAACTCGGTAAATGGCGCCCGCCACGACACAAAATCTTGTTGTTGTCCGCAATACGAACAAATCAAGTATTGCCGTTCAATAAAACCGTGCGGATAATCTTTAGCGTAATGTTCGCACGCCGAGCACCAAAAAAGATAAAACGGTAGCTTGCCGCTCCATCCTTCTTTTTGCTCGCAACCAAGATACAACTTTTTACCGCGCATTTTCATGCAAAATCTCTGCCATCGCGTTGTTTTTTTCAACGCTTCCTGCGCTTCACGCGCCAATGCAAAATTCATTCCAGCCTTTCTCCTGCGCACATTTCAAAGAGCAGGGATAGCGTAGCACAACAGAAAATTTAAGTAAAGCCCCCTCCGGCCTTTGCCGGAGGGGGCTTTATGCAATCCGCAAACATTAACATTGCGCTTCATGCAAAACTACGCTCAAACAAAAAATTACGGCAGCAAATTTGCAGGATATGTTTTTGTCTGATTTGAACCGTCTATGTCAATGCCGCCGTTATTGATGAGAACCGAAGTATCGTCAACCACAATGCCGCGTTCATTGTTGCGAAATACCGCGTTTTGCGCCGCAACCGTTGAATGCTGAGCCACATACAAACCCATAGGACCGTTGCCTTGCGGCTCAATGTGATTTCTGATTACGGAATCGCTGACGCTTCCGGTTGATTGAAAAAACATAACACCGCAGTTTTTATTGTTTTCAACGATTGAATGCTTCATTTCCAAAACGGAATTGTTCGCGTTGACGCCTGACCGATCCGCGCCTCCGTAGCGAATGACAACATGGTCCAGGGTGCTCGTTGCCGAACCCAACAAAGAAATAGAACCCCAGCCGCCTGCGTACGGCAAGGTGGCCGTAGCGTCCTGATTCACATCGCCGCCGTAATCATCATCGGAAAAATGGGTAAAGACAACCGGAAACAAATCAGTACCCTGCGCATCCACGGAACCTTCAACCGCAATCCCGCTTGACTGCGGTTTAAATTTCATAATCACGCCGGCCTGAATCGTAAGGCGAGCCCCGGGTCTCACCTGAAACGGAGCATCCCGTCCGACCACATACGGCAAATCCGCGGAAAGCGAATAATCATGCGAAATCGACGCTGACATAACATCAATCGCGTTTAAGCCGTTGTCATGCGCCTGATTTCCTGAAAACCGCACCATGCCGCCAAACATCACGATTGCCGATCCAATCTGGCGCGTGAATGTATTTCCGGTAATTTCTCCTCCGTCCTGTCCCTCCGTTTGAATGCCGATAAGATTGTGATCAAACAGCGATTGCGTAATAATCGGACTGCCGCCGTTCACGAATATGCCGGCAACATTGTTAAAATCGGTTTTGTCGTTATGCAAAAATTCGCTCTCCGTAATGTTTGCTGAAGACCCGAACAACGCCATGCCGCTCGTTTGCGAATATTCAACGCGCGCCGAATCAAACCTAGGGCTTGCGCGGTCCGCAATCACCATACCGATGATATTGGCAAACGGCATAGAGATAAAATATTTTCCCCCGTAGCGAATAATCGTATGAATGAGTTCGGAGTCATGGCTTTGCGGCTGAAACCATAACGCGCCCCAATTTCCCGGCTGCGGGCATTGTCTTGCGGAAGACACATTGTGCGGGTCGCATACGCCATCCTGATTCGTGTCGCCGCCGTATTCATCGTCATAAACGCTTGTCATCACGACCGGCTCCTGGGCCGTGCCTTCTGATTTCAATGTTCCGTTAACATGCAAAAACGGCCCCTGATACGAAACAAATTTAATAACCGTGCCCGGCTCAATCGTAAGCGTGGCTCCTTCTTTCACAATCAACCCATCGCTTGCAATCACATACGGAGAATTTTCTTTGGTAAGCGTCGTATCGGATGCAACCATGCCGGTTTGCGAAATAAGAAAGTTCAAACCGTTTCGGCCGCGGGGCGTGCCGTGAATCGCGCCGCCTTCGGCATTTTTTGCGTTCTCGGAAATTTCATTTTGCTGATAGGTACCCCAGTTGGCGCGGTTAGCACCTTCCGCCAGCGGGTCAATCCGCTCCATCGTGCGCCGTTCAAAAAGAGAACCGGCAATCCAGCCGGATGCCGCATCCGGCGTTTGGTCAATTATTATGTTGTTGCGCCATAATTGCAGAGTCATGCCGCTGTCAACCAGCCCCGGACCGAAGGGCGTTATCAAATCCGCGGCAATGTTTGAAATTACCGAATCATCCGTGCGCTCAATCAGATAATACGCGCGCGGCGCAATCGTTCCGGACAACGAAATTACATGCGACGGCGTGGTGGTGCCCGGCTTAATAAGCGCAAGCGACCATCCCGACAAATCAACCGGCTCGGAAGTATTTGAACGCAATTCAATCCATTCGTCTTTTGAGGTTGTCGCGTTTCCGCCGGTTCCCATCCATGCGATTTCATTGATAACCACAGGCAACTGCCGGATTTCAACGGTTTTGGTTATCGGAGACGATTCGTTGCCGGATGTATCTTTTGCTTTCGCGCTGAAAGTGTACGCGGCGTTGTTTTGCACGGAAAATTCCGTTGAAGTCGCGTGAGTTGCGCCATACGAAAAATTTTCACAGGGCGCATTATTTTGTGAGCAAGAAATTGCATACTGCGCAAGGTCGTCTGCCGATGACGACCACGCAAGATGAATCGTGGTAGCCGCAATAACGCATCCGGAAGACGACAAGGTTTGTCCGCATTCCGAAACGGAAAATTGAATGTCTGGCGGAGTAATATCAGGAAGTATAATGTCAGGCGGAGTGGACGACGCGTCCGATAAACCGGACAACACCGGCAAAGTCGTTGTTGCCGTAGTTGTTGATTCCGTTGCGTCAACCGGCGCCGACGAAGAAGGCGGAGACGCGGCATTGCTTAAAGCGGCGGAAACCGCTTGATCGTGCGGCGCGCCCAAAGAAGATAGAGTTGCGGAATCGCCGGATGCGGGACCCGCTTGATCCTGCGGCGCGAAAAATAACTGCGGAGAAATTGCGGGAGAAATTTTTTGAACGGGTTGCAATGCAGCAACAGCAGGAGACGACACTGATTCCGCAACCGTCGGAGTCACGACAGCGGCAGGCTTCACGGAAAAATTCTGCAAACTTGTTGCCTGCGACTGCAACTGTGGCGCGCTTTGCGATTGCGGCTGACTTTGCGTCTGCGGCGCATTTTGTAATTGCGGCGCGTCCGAGGACAAATCATTCAACGAAACGCTTGTGCCGTACAAAATGCCGGCCAAGCCGAATACGGAGCTCTTGAACGCGTCAATTTGTTTTTCAAGCCAGGAACGGTTTTTATCGTACAAAAATTTGGTTTGCTTTTCTTTTGCGACTTCGTCAAAAAAAAGTTTTACGGTTCCGGCGCCGTTCAAAATCGCCTGACGGGATAAGTGAGACCAGTAGTCGGAGAGAATTAAATCATCTTTATCATTTAAACTATAACTTTTTTCTAGTTCACCAGTTTGTAAGTTAACAACTTCATCATAACGAGCCAAATAAATCCCATTTGTGACAAAGAAATAAAATTTTCCATCACTCAGTTTTAATCGAACATCTTTAACATTATTTAAGTTTGGTAATTTATAAACATCGTTCTTAATCGTATCCTTACTAAAAAAATTATTGTTTGAATACTCCGCCACAGAATCAAAATAACTTTTTAAGGACGGTTGAAACACGGGAGCATCCCCCGATTTCAAAATGCTGTTTGCGTTTATTGTGCTGGCGTCAAATTGGTTTGCCCAATGCTCATACGGGCTTGCCTGCCCGAACAAAAAATCTGCGTACGGCGGATGCGGGTCGTTTCTGGTGTGGTCCGGTACTGTCATGTCCTCCAAAAGATGCAAAATGTGTCCCAAGGATTCAAGCCCGCGCGTTCTATCCGCCCACGCGTACTCGTAAATCGCGCGCTCCCAGGAATAGTCGCTGTCGCCCGAAAAATACGAAGTAAGCGTTCCGGCAAACGCGGAATCAAAAAATCCGGCCTGCGCGAGCGTATCTTCGGACCATTGCTTCGCGCTTAAAAATTCCTTACCCGCGACACTAAGCCCGCGGTTATGCACCGGGTCGTAGAAATGCCGAAACGGACGAGTGTTGTTATCCTCATCAACGCTCCCTCTCTCAACCAATAATTTTTCATTGTCCGATAGCGAATAACCAGGATAATTTTTATTGAAAAAGTTCACAATTTCCTGCGTAAGCGCTTGATGCGTGGTTCCCGGCTCGTACCCCATAACAAAAAAAGGGAACCAAAAAACGGCCCCTCCTAATGTCAAAAAGAAAATATATTTTACAATTCTAAAATTTTCCATTTATTGGTAAAATTATTCAACACAAAATGAACACCAAATTTAATACTATTGTCTTTCTCAACAATAGAAAGTTCATAAGAACCGTCAGAATATTTTGTCGGATAATTTACTTTCTCAAGTATCGTAGTAATTTTTTCTAAACTACCTTGCTCTTTTCCCTTTCTTAACTCAATATTTTTTTTCTCCCACTCATCCACCACAAAATATTTTGACGCCAAATCAATGTCGCCGCGCTTTAAGGCGTCAATAAAAAGAGCAAGAGTTTCCTCCGGTGTTGATCCGCCATAAGTATCGGCTCGGGCTCGCGCTTCAAGCTCGCGCATCTTCAACTCTGTCTGATACTCGGGGCTGTGGATTTTTTGATAATAATCAATGCCCCATACCGCGCCCGCGCCAACAAACACGAGAAGTAAAGCGAAACCAAAAAATTGTAATGCCGTTTTATTCACCCCGTTAGAAGTCCGTCTTATATATCTATCAAAAAAATAATTTCGAACAGACCATTGTTAATAAATGTTTCGTCCCCGTCACCATTAAAACTTCTAACGGGGTTCATAATATTGTATGATACTATCACATACTTTATATAAACACAAGGATTGCAACAGAGAGAGAAACAGAGGGAAAATAAAAACATTCCAACATTCTGCAGAATGTTGGAATGTTTTTTATGGTAATGATTTCAAGCGATCTATTTCCTGCCGCAACGGAGAATTTGTCGGATCTTGCGTCAACACTTTTTCGTAGTAAAAAATCGCTTTGGCGTTGTTTTTTGCGTCATCGCGATAATATGATCCGAGATACAGCAAAAGATTGGCGTCATTTGGCAACTCCTTTAAACCCGATTCAATCGTCGGAATTACCAAATCTTTTTTTGCCGCATAGAACAAACGGTACAAATCCGCAAGCGAGGCATAAAAATTGGATTTTTTCGGGTCAAGTGAAATCGCATGCTGAAAATTTTTCTCTGATTTTGGAAAATCTTTTATATACCAGCCGTACAAATCGCCGAGATTGTAAAACGGCAAAGGATTCATGGTATAGACCGCACCGGCATATTTCCACGCATCCCGCGCCCCGGAAAAATCGCGAAACACTTTTTTAATCACGCCGACGCGCATCCAATCGTCAAAATTCGCATCTCCTGACGCGGCTTTTTTTGCCAACGCAACCAATTCCGAGCGCAATGTCGTTTTATAATTTTCCGGAAACCCGTCGCCCATATTGCCCTCAATAACCG
>JAGXAD010000046.1 GCA_018971745.1 Patescibacteria group bacterium | reverse complement strand
TATTGCCGAGGCGCTTGAACAGAACGGTTTTTCAAAAAATAATATTGTGTGGTTTAATTCCGCGCCCGAGGCGCATAACGCGTTGCCGAACATCATTAAGCCGGGCGATGTCGTGATGTTTCAAAACGACTGGCCGGATAATTATTTTTGAAATTATGAAAACCATCGGAGTGTTTTTTGGAGGGAAAAGCCCGGAGCATGACGTGTCCATCATTACGGGCGAGTTTGTTATTGCCGGTTTGAAAAAACTTGGGTTTGCGGTCGTGCCCATCTATATTGATAATCAGGGGAAATGGTTTGTTGATGAGGCGCTTGGTGAGCTTAAATTTTTCACCGAAGGCAGGCATAAAACAATGCCAAAAAGTTTTGGCGAGTTTTATGTTGATATTGTAGGGCCGCAGAACAAACTGACATTGAAGAAAAAAGGGCTGACCGGAAAAACTATAATCATTGATGCTGCGTTTCCGGCTCTGCACGGACAAAACGGCGAAGACGGCACCATTCAAGGGTTGTTTGAAATGCTGAATGTTCCGTATGTCGGGTGCGATACCGCGTCATCCGCGCTTGCAATGGATAAAGCGCTTACCAAAATGATGTATCGGGCGCTTGATATTCCTACAACAAAATTTATTGTTTTCGGCGCAAGCGATTGGCTGAAGCGCAAAAATGAGTTATTGCGCGAAACAAAAGAAAATCTCCGTATGCCGCTTTTCGTAAAGCCGTGCCGGCTTGGCTCGTCCATCGGCATCCAAAAAGTAAAAACCGAGCAGGATTTTGAGTTTGCCGTTGAGGTGGCACTGCACTATGACGAGAAAATAATTATTGAGGAAGCCGTGGAGCACTGCATGGATGTAACCTGCGCGCTTCTGGGCGGCAGGAATCCGCGTCCGTCTTTATTGCAGGAATCGGCATTCCGGGGAGATTTGTTTTCGTACGAGGCAAAATATCTGGAAGGCGGCGGAGCGCAGCTTGGCAACAACGAAAAAACAATTATCATTCCGGCGCGGCTTAATGAAACAACTACAAAAGAAATTCAAAATTTGGCGATAAAAGTGTTTCGCGCGTTCGGATGTTTCGGCACGGCACGGGTTGATTTTCTGTTCGATACCGAAGCAAAAAAAATATATGTAAATGAAATTAACACCATGCCCGGAACCCTGTATCACCATTTATGGAAAGCAAGCGGAGTTTTGCTTGACGAATTGTTGCAAGAGTTGATTCGTCTTGCGGAGGAACGGCACAAAAACAAAAAAAACATTATTTTTGAATCGGACATTTTGAAACACGCAAACGCAATCAAACTGCAAATGAAAAAATGAGAGCCGCAAGCTCTCATTTTTACGCTAAAATCATTTGTTCCACTTGCTTTTCCGCTCCGGCGATAATGCTTCCTGCTTCTTGTCGCAACCGTTTTGCTTTCGCATAAATCGCCCCGATTTTATCAACGATTTTATTTTGTGTTGCGATAGGCGGCAGAGGTATTTTTAATTTCTTTGCGTTGCCCGCCCCCAAAAATGGAACGCCACCGCCACCAATTAAATGTTTAAGCTGAACTCGTCCAATTTCTGAATTAAGAATATACGCGACATATTCATTACTTACTTTTTTATCATCAATTCGTATTACGCCCGTATTATTATCAACTGCAAATTTTCCGTCTTTGTTCTCAAATACTGAAAATTTACATTGACGAACCGCTTCGCCAATAAACGGCGAAATAATATCGCCGACTTTCAAAACTTTATTTTCCGGAACTTCTTTAACAAATTCCACATTTTCAAATTCTATTTCATTATTTTTTTTGATATTTTTTACTTTTAACAAAGTATAAGCAGGATTTTTGGTTTCATTTTTTCCGACACCCTGAAAAACTGCTGTGGCGATATTATCAATTTCCGCAATTTTATATTTTCCGCTGGAAAGTGCTTTATAAAAAAGTTTGTATATTGGATTATAGTACTCTGCGTCAATTCTATTTCCAAAAGTTTCATCACTCCAAATCTGAAATACCCGCTCTGCCCCCCCCCGCGGCATATCTATTCCAAGCTCGCCCAAAACAAAATCGTCAATGGAAGACAAAATTTTCAAAATTTCCGTTTCTTTCTTTTTCTTTTGCTCGTATGCTTCTTGAATTTTTTTGACGACTTCGTTTTGAACCGAAAGAGGCGGAATAGGAATGTCAAAATTCTTTATTGTTTCAATCGTTATGTTTCCTTGAATTGCGCCGATTTTCTCGCGCTCAATCAATTTTCGGCTCGCCTCGCTGTTTAGCCACGCGGCGATAAATTGCTTGTTTATTTTTTCATTGAGGCAAAATTTAATCATAAAAGAGCCGAAAGCAAAATTTTCCGCCTCTTTCGGAACGACAACTACAATGCCAACCGAGCCACTTCTTGAAATAAGCAAATCGCCTTCGTGAACAACCGCTTTGCCAATTTCGTCTTTCTGATCTTCGGACAAATAAACAACATCGCTTATATCAATTCCGTCATTTTTCAAGTTTAGAATACGCAAAAATGGTATTCCAAAATCAACATAGTCGTTTGCCGTAGAAAGCCCATAGCGAATATCGGTAATAAAATCGCCAAGTTTTTGCGATTTATATTTTCCGTTTTGAATCGCTTTTTGAAGCTCGCGGATTGCCGGTAGCCAATACTTTGCGTCGAGCCGTCCGCCGTTCAAAACATCATCGCTCCAAGTCGTAAAAATTTCGAGCGAAGCCGAGCCGTTATTATTTTTTGAATTTCTTGTATTCCTCATAGATTTCGTTTAAGTCATTTTTGGCGTCTTTCTTGCCTGTCGCGTCATAGCCGATATGTTCGGCAATCGCCATAAAAATTTTGTATCGCCCCAATTTTTCTTTTTCGTCTTTCTTGCGGACGAATACAAGCGACGATTTTACGCCCGCGCCAAAATGAGTAAACGAAAATTGCGGCAAACTTATCACCGCCAAAATTTGCGTTCTTTCCATTAGAAAATCGCGGACATATTGCAGGGTGGAATTAGACAAAATGCCGTCGGGCAAAACAATCGCCATTTGGCCCGTGCCGGATTTTAGAAATTCAATGCACCGTTCAATAAATAAAATCTCGGTTTTTTGATTGTCGCGGGACTTTTTTCCGTTTTGCCCGAGCGCAAATTTTCCAAGATAAGGGTGTTCGCTTCGCTTCACATTCGCGCCAAACGGCGGATTGGTAACGATTACATCAAAATGATTTTTTCTAAAATTAGGGTTTTTTGTGTTTTCGCTCATTTTATTCAGGTCTTCCAGCGCGTCAAAACCGATAACATTCGTGTGTCCGTCGTCGTGGATTATCATATTCATTTTGGCGACGCGGGCGATTGAATCGTTTATCTCAATGCCAAAAAGATTATTTTGGGCGAAGTCGTGCCAAAAGCGATATTTTCTATCTGGGTCGTCTTTCTCATATTCTTCCGCCTGTTTTCTTACTTCATCAAGGGCGTGCAAAAGAAATCCGCCCGAACCGCAAGCTGGGTCAAGCACAAGGTCGTCATTTTTTATGTCCATCATTTTGACGGCGAAGCTCACAATCTCGCGCGGAGTAAAGTATTGTCCGCTTTTGCCCTTGAAAAAATCCTCCATAAACTGCTCAAAAGCAACGCCTTTTGTATCAAGGTCGGTTTTTGAAAGCGTTACGCTTTGCAAGTGTCCGACGACGGTATAAAGTTCCTCGGGGTCAATTTTCAAGCTTTCCTTAAACACTTCGGGGTCTTTTTCTTTTGCTTCAAGATAAATTTCGTTTATGCGCCGATAAACGCTTTCGGCTTTTTCGTGCGTCTTAATTTGGAAGTCGTAATAATCGCCGGTTTTTCGTCCGCGCTTTTCATCACGAATTTTTACGAAAATAATTTTGCAAAGTTCGTCAAAAGCGACAGTCGGATTTCTTTTGCCGCCAGCCCAAAGCGTGTTATGTGATTTTTCAAGGGCGCGTTTTAATTCTGATTTATCAAGCACTTTCAAATCCCAGTCGGGATCGCCTTTTTTGTAGCGAAATTCCTCAATTTTTCCGTAGGAAATAGGAATATCGGTAATGGTCGCTTTTTCCGGCTCTTTGTCGTTCCATTCCGCCGTTTCCATTGCTCGGCGGGTATTGCCCGCAACGCAAATCGCAAGCGGAGCATGAAGCACGCGAGCGTTGGCGATTGCCTGTTTGGTTGCTTGCTCAAATTCTGCGTCGGAAATGCCATCTTTTTTACACTCAACAACGATATAAGGTTTTTTCTTGCCGTCGTCCTCGTAAATAACAATGTCGGCGTAGCGTTCAGGCGTTCTGTCCGGCATTTCCGTTTCAAGCTCAATTCGCTTGACGGGATAGTGGTATTTTTCAAGCAAATCAAAATAGTATTCGGCGCGGACTTTTTCCTCGGGGTCGTTTAGATTTTCTTTGTGTCCAGACGGCAGATATTCAATTTTTGCTCCGTCATTCAAAACGCGAAAATATCCTTTTCGCTCGCCGTCTTTCAAGATTTTTTCAAAAGTATTTTCCATAGTTTTTATTTCATTAAAAACATCAAACAAAACGTCCAAAGCGTCCGCATTTTTTTGGTTATTTCCCGCTTAAATTATACGCGATTTTTAAGATTTAATCAATTTTTGCATTATTGGTTTTCTTATTGAAACGGCGATTGCAGAGCCAAGAGCAGATTTTTTGCTGATGTGGATTCAGGGGCAAGACGCACTGCCGTTTCTGCCGCATCTTTTGCTCGCGCCGCGTCGCCCAGACCCGCGTACGCAATCGCGCGTTCTTCGTATAACTCGGCAAACGATTCGTTGTTTTTGAGGCCGACGGCAATCAGCTCAAGCGCTTTTTTGTATTCTTTGAGGCGGTTGTAGTTTTGAATCGGCTGTATTTGGTACCAGAGCATGCGGCTCGGCCATCCGATGGCGCGCGATGTTTCAAACGCGATTTTTGCTTTTTCGTATTCGCCAAGCCCGAAATAACTTGTCCCGATGTTAAACCACGGGTACGGATCGTGTGGGTGCCGTGCCGCGTCCGCCTGATTCCGCGTGATGGCGTTTTGATACATAACTTGTTCATCCCAGTCGGCTCCGATAATTTTTTTTACGATTGGCTCCTGTTCCGGCGCATATACCGGCAGATACTCATAGTTAAATATTTTCCATTGTTTTTCTACGAAAGTCGCATACGGATATAAGACGCCGATTCCGAGCAACGAGTCGTCCGCGATAAAAACTTTTTTCCCGTCGTCATAGCCGCGAATCAACGAAAGGTGCCCGACATCTTCTCCGGGCCGCGCCCAACCCTCAACCATTACATAAAATCCGTTCGCAAGAAGCGTTTTGACAATATCAACGGTTCCGTTATACATCCACTTTGAACTGATGCCGTACTTGTCTTTCAGGTAATCTCGTATCTCATACATATGCGTATTTTTGTCCCACGAATGTTTGTGCAAATTAGCTCGCACTGTTTTTTGGTTCGCGGCATAGCCGAAATGTTGAAGCAACATAACCGTGGTTGCAGGCCCGCAGTTATTCAAGGTTTGCGGCACCCAATGGGACGCCGTAAGCACTGTGCTCGTGCCGGCGGGAATAACAGAAATTATTTCTTCGGTTGTTGTGGCAATGCGTTCGGCAATTTGTCGCGCGGGCTGTTGCGCGATTGGTTGTGCAGGTGACGGTGGTATGCTCTGATTTGCAATAAAAACGATAAGTTTTGAAATGCCAATTGGCAGGCATATCAGAAAAAGCCAGATAAGGATGACGACCCATGCGTTATGCGTAAGTTTCATGATTTTTCTCATTATATCAACTGCGCTGATTTTCTCCAAAAATGCCATGTTTGTGTTATAATGACGCAATATGACTTTTGATTCGCAAAACGCAAAAAAACAAAACATTTTTATTTTTTCCACGGCGTACGATCCGTTTATTGGCGGAGCGGAAATCGCGGTAAAAGAAATTACCAAGCGGCTCCGCGACCGATATGATTTTTTCTTGTTCACGGCGCGCTTTGACCCGCTTCTGCCGAAGCGCGAATTTAAAGACGGCGTTGATATTATCC
>JAGXAD010000045.1 GCA_018971745.1 Patescibacteria group bacterium | reverse complement strand
AAAATCATCAAGCGAGAGCTCATGGCTCAGCAGAACCTGCGCAAACGGCTTGCTCATTCCTCCGACGGCGCCAAAAAAATCGGCCGGCGCGATAAATCGATGCCCGTGTTTACGTGCCGACCTCCCTGCTGTTTCTACTGCGTTCAAAAAATCAAATGATTCTGCCGGAAACGAACCGTACGCAGCGTCAAGCTCGCGCAAAAAATTTTTTTTCTCAATGCCGGTTCGCTCAAAAAAGAATATGCCGACATCCGAATGCAACAAGCAATTTATCAACTCACGCGAATCATTCTGGTCGTTCACGCCAGACAAAAAAACCGCAGACGCAAAATCTATGTAAAGCGGCCACGAAGTTTTAAAATCAATCGCGTTGCCCGCGTCATCGCCGGGAAGCGCAACCAATCCTGATTTTTCGTAATACCGGATAAACCGCGACCACAAATGAAAAAACATGTGCAGGCCCGTTGCCATAAGCCCGAGTCCGAGTAAAAACGCACGGCTGTCAACTAAAAACCAGAGAAAAAAAACAACGGCAAGGCCGCCAAAAATTTTCTGAAACCAAAACACTTTCCGTACGGGAAAACGCCGCTCAAGGCGAGCCGCCTGAAAAAAGGAATGCTGTGGAAAAATAATTGCCATTAAAAAATTAAAAAACCATTGCCAATCCCCACAAAAAGAAAACGGGAATCAACAAAGGCATGACAAACCAAATAATTATAAAACAAAGCCCGGAAACAAGGGCAGTAAAACTTACCAATAACCCGACAACAATGACAACTGCGCGGACTCCGGCGCCGATAACGCGCGAAATAAGATTTCCGGCGAGCGTGAAAAAAAATTCGCCCGGGTCAAACCCCCTGCCGTAGGATTCAACGATGCGGTGCCACGGAGAAAACAGCGTGCGGGAAAGTTCCAGCACGGAAAAATAATTCAAAAAACCGATCACCGCATTTATGCCGTTTCGGACGGTATCTTTCAGTCCGTCTCCATAGTGCCATGCCAGAAATTGGACAAAAAGAGAAGAAAACATATGACCAAAACGCATTACAAACGTTTTTTTATCACCGCCTTTTTTGATATGAGAAAACCAGCATGCCCGTGAGGATGCCTCGGGCTGGCAGTGGGATCATTAGCGTAGCCGGAACGGCATCTATAAATAGAGGCGGGCATCCGAAGGGGCGTGCTGGTTTTCTTAAACTACCGCTCGCCGATGCGGATGTGCGCGACATGTTCCTGGTTGTTGCGCAAAATTTTAACCGGCACCTCGTCACCGATATGCACGCGCTCAAGCAAATCCTCAAGCGTTGTTTTTTCCGTCACCGCCGAATGGTTAAATTCCAAAATAATGTCAAAATTTTTAAGCCCAGCTGATTGCGCCGCGCCTCCGGGAACAATGCCGTATCCCTGCGGTCCCTGCTCTTTTAAAATTAATGCGCCAGCAACCACCGGCAAACGAAATTTTTCCTGCAACTGCTTGTTAATGATGACATAGCGGATTCCCAAAAACGGCTTGCGGATTTTCCCGTATTTTTTTAAATCCTCCAAATCGGCTTTTGCTTTGTTAATCGGAATCGCAAACCCGATGTTCTGCGCGCCGAACACCACCGCGGAATTAATGGCAACGACCTGTCCCTGCAAATTCACCAAAGGCCCGCCGGAATTGCCCGGGTTGATAGCCGCATCGGTCTGAATCAGGCCACGCAGCCGCTCCTGGTGCCCTTCCATATCGGTGACCGCGGTAATAAATCGCGACAACCCTGAAACAATGCCGCGAGAAACGGTATTCGGAAATTCTCCGAGCGCGGTGCCAACTGCCACAACCGTCTGCCCAAGTTCAATTTTATTTGAATCGCCAAGTTCAAGCACCGGCAAATCGTGCGCGTTAATTTTTAAAATCGCGACATCGTTAATGGGGTCGCGCGCAAGCACCTCTGCCGGATACTGATCTTCGGTTGCGGTTACCACAGTGTAATCCGCCGCCTTGTCCATCACCACATGCTTATTCGTTACGATAATACCGCCTGCGTCAACCGCAAATCCGGACCCGCCGCCGATTTTGATTTTTCCTTCTTTAGTGCGCGGCAGGGAATCAATGCGCTCACGCATTTCTTCCTGCGAAATTTCCTCGTCGTCGCCCTCAAAATGCAAATAACCGAACGGGTTTGACGCCTCAAGCTTTTCCAAATCCTTGGAAACCACAATGCTCACCACCGCAGGCAAAACTTTTTTTACGGTCGCAATAACTTGTTCTTCGTAATTCATAAAAAATAGAATTTAGAATCTAGAACCTTAAATAACTCTTTCATTATAATACTGGTTGGAAAAATGAACAAATGTATGATACATTTGCTTTATTCATTGAAAAGCCCCCATAGTTCAATGGACAGAACGATCCCGTCCTAAGGGATAAATGCGTGTTCGATTCATGCTGGGGGCGACAGCCAAAAATTAATCAAAGAAAAATAGTTATGATAAACAACAATGAACACAAAAAAATGAACGAATGGAAGACCATAATTCAAAAGATAGAAGAACTTAATACAAATGCCTTAAGGATTAAAAAGGAAATTGACTTATCGAGTTCATATGCGGCTACAATTGGTGAAGTGGATTATGCAGATCCCAAAGAAAATCATGAGAAATTAAATAAGATTAGAAATGATATTATCATGCTTATTGGTAATGCAAAAAAAATGGATCCAGTTAGCACCAATCGTAAAATTAAACAATGGAAAGAAATTATTAACAGAACAAAATAAAAGAAAAGAAGGGAAATTATTAGTCAGCATAAACCTTATGACGCTAATCAATCCTATTCCACATTTGATATTTGGTAGCGAATAATTCAAGACTGATACGTAAAAAAGTTAAATTTATAGAACCCGAACAAAAGGGCGTTTAGCTCAGTGGCAGAGGATATATGTGCCTAAGCAACATATATCCGTTTACATCCCGTTCAAACTTTGGGCGATTAGCTCAATGGTAGAGCGCTTCGTTTACACCGAAGAGGTTGTAGGTTCGATCCCTACATCGCCCATTGCCCAAAGTTTAGACGGGATACACCAAGCAGGTCCGAGGTTCAATTCCTCGAACGCCAATACTAAACTTTTCGATTTTTGCCCGATTGATTCAATGTCGCCCCACAAAGTACAGCAGGATAGAGTTTCCACGTGCTTGATGTGTTGGCCAGATAAATTATTGAAAAAATGGAAAATGAAGTAAAAAATGATTATATTGAAAAAGCAATGAATGAACTTATTCCAATTTTTGGAGTAAAAGAATTTATTGACCACCAAAAACTTATTTCTCTCGTCTATTCAAAAAAAATTAAAGAAGTAATTAAGACAATTGCTCTGTATTTGGGATTGCCAGTTGAGGTTAATCTTTCCTATGTGCCTAAGGGTTATAGACCGAATAATAATGACGGTTTCCAAAGTACGCATGTTGTGAAAACAGACCGACATAATCATGGAACCGGAGGCATTACTGCCCAAATTCATATTCCCCCCAATCTTCCATTTTATGGAACTCCAGGCATGATTAATTTTCCTATAAATGTTCGACTCAGTGAAGATTGCGCGGAAAACCCTTCAACACTAATCAGTATAATGGCACATGAACTTTCGCACATTCTTCTTTATTCAATATTGCACAAAGAAAAAGAGAATGAATTTTATACTGATTTAACCGCGATGATGCTTGGCTTCGCACATATTATAAAGACGGGGAGAAAAGTTATTAAGACACAAACTTTCAACGCAACTGTTACCAACACAGAGATTACAACATACGGCTATCTATCAGATGAAAATTTTATTTTTGCTTTTAATAAAATTGAGAATCTTTTAAGTAAGCAGGAATCTGAAAAAAAGAAGTTTCTCAAAAAACTAAATGAACTTAGGAAACAATTGAATAAAACCAAGAAACAACTTTTTTATTTTGAAAAGTATCTTGAATATTTGGATAAAAATCTTAATCAAAAAATTCCCCAAGAGGATGGCTATAAAATCAGCGTCTTTCACCAACACGGATATACCGATAATTTTCAATCTGTCGTTAGAAAAAATGAAACAAATTTGGAATTTTTTTTAAAGTTTGCAGAAAATCTTAAAAATTATAACAAGCAAAACACAGAAACAATGCAAAAATATGAAACGCAACTAAAATTGGCTAATGAGGAGTTGACAAAACAAGATTTTCTACTTAAAAAAGATGTTGGTGTTTTGAAAAAATATGTCGGCTTATTTCATAGATTAAAATTGAGATTTTTTCACTAATCATTGATGAGTATGTGGCGGGGCATAAAAATTATTAAGCGGCGCGCCAGTTTCATTGGTACGAATTTCGCATGAAATTCGACGGCTGGAAAAACGAAAAAATTTGAAACGAGTTGCCTTTGTTGACTTTTTTCGTTACTGTCATATTATTGTAATTGGGATGTTTGGCCTTTGGGCCTCTTTTTATTACGCAAGCCGTAAATGGAAATCAGAAACATCGCAATCATCGCCCATGTTGACCACGGAAAAACAACGCTCACCGACGCGCTTATGCGCCAGACCGGCGTTGCCGAAGAAGGGGTCTCCATGGATTCAAACGCGCTCGAACTTGAGCGCGGCATTACTATTTATTCAAAAAACGCGGCGATTTTTTATAAAGGCACCAAAATAAACATCGTGGACACTCCGGGGCACGCCGATTTCGGATCCGAAGTGGAACGGGTGCTCCGCTCCATTGATTCGGTTCTGCTTATCGTTGACGCTCAAGAAGGGCCCATGCCGCAAACCCGCTTCGTGCTTAAAAAATCCCTTGAGCTCGGCCTGAAACCGATTGTCGTCATCAATAAAATAGACAAGCCTGCGGCAGACCCCGTGCGATGCGAAGAACAGGTGTTTGATCTTTTTGTCGCGCTCGGAGCAAGCGATACGCAGGCAAATTTTCCGGTGGTCTACGCGATCAGCCGCGAGGGCATCGCAAAACGAAATCTTACCGACGAATCGCGCGACCTCACGCCGCTTCTTGAAACCATTCTTGAATACGTGCCTGCGGCATCCGCCGTACCTTCGGCGCCGCTTCGCCTTCAGCCGTTCAATCTCGGATACGACAATTTTTTGGGACGGCTTGCCGTTGCGCGGATTTACGAAGGAACCGTAATCCCCAATGCAACCGTATTCGTAAAAAAACCGAACAACGAAACGCGGCCCGGAAAAATCATAAAAGTTTTTTCGTTCAAGGGCCTGCACAAAATTGAAGTTGAAAGCGCGAACGCGGGCGACATCGTGATGATTGCGGGGCTTCCGGACATTGACATCGGAGAAACCGTAACCACCGATGCAAATGCGCTTCCGCTTCCGGCAATTGCCGTGGACGAGCCGACCATTGCGCTTAATTTTCTCGTTAACAATTCTCCCTTTGCCGGCCGCGAGGGAAAATTGGTAACCTCGCGGCATCTGCGCGAGCGATTGGCGCGCGAGCTTGAAGTGAATGTCGGGCTTCGCGTTGATTTTTCTTCCACTGACGCGTTCCGCGTGTTCGGGCGCGGCGAGCTTCACATCGCGATTCTTCTTGAAAACATGCGCCGTGAAGGATACGAAATGCAGGTTTCGCAACCCCAGGTTATTATCCGCGAAGAGAACGGAATAAAAAAAGAGCCCTTTGAGGAAGTGATTGTTGACGCGCCCGGAGAATATCAGGGAATCATTATTGAGCGGCTCGGGAAGCGCGCGTTTACGCTTCAGAATATGGAAATCCGCGGAACAATTTCGCGGATGTTCTTTGAAGGGCCGACGCGAGGACTCTTGGGTTATCGCAATCAGTTTATCATTGACACGAAAGGCGACGGGATTCTTTCTTCGCGCGTGATCGGTTTCCGACAATACGCCGGAGAAATCAGCAAACGCCCGACCGGATCCATGATTTCAATGGTTACCGGCAAAGCGCTCGGATACGCGCTGTGGAAACTGCAAGAGCGGGGAGTGATGTACATCGGACCCGCCACGGATGTGTATGAGGGACAGGTGATCGGCAACACCGCCAAGGGCGAGGAAATGGCCGTGAATCCGACCAAAGGAAAACAGCTTACG
>JAGXAD010000044.1 GCA_018971745.1 Patescibacteria group bacterium | reverse complement strand
CTCTACAGTTCAAGATTTTAAAACGTTACAGCAGCAAAGAAACCAAGATAGCTCAAATCTGTCATATGCGGTATTTTACATAACAGAAAATGACAAATGTTCTGATTCTGAATACAAGAGCTTGAAATTTTATTGGAGCACCGGAGAAAAACGTTTCTTGAAACTTTGTTGTCATCCGCCGGCATCGGTAAAACATGGGCGTACGCGTACACGCCGTTTCTTGACCGGCACAGCGAACCCGTCCGCGTTTCGTCCAAAGACGAGCTGCATATTTTTGCGCATGCCAAAGAAATTCGGGAACTTGAAGAAGCGTTGGTGAAGAGCGCGTCGGCAAATGCCGTAGTGATTGGAGAACCAGGCGTCGGAAAAATGAGCGTGGTGCGCGGACTTGCGAAAAAAATTCGCGAAGGGAAAAGTTTGCCCCAGCTTAATTACCGGCGCGTCATGAAATTGGTTATGGCGGACGTGCTTGCGGAGAAAACGTTCGGCGGCGTTGAAGAGAAGCTTGCGCGGCTGTTTCGGGAGGCGGAAGGCGCGGGCAATGTTATTTTGGTCATTGAAGACATTGAGCAATATTTTATGCCGAATCTTGCCACCCATCTTACTGAAGCGTTTCTTCCATTTTTGCGGTCATCCCGAATTAAGATTATCGGATTGACCGCATCCGAAGGATATGAACGGAGCATTGCCGAACATTCGGCGCTGGCAACGCTTTTTCATCCGATACGGGTTGTCGAGCCGGATGAGGAAACCATGATGGCGATTTTGGCTGATGCGGCGCTCGAACAGGAAAAAAGATTCAAGATCGTGATTTTGTATTCCGCGCTGCGCGCCGTGTATGCGCTTTCAAAACGGTTTATTCCGGATATGCCGTTTCCGGAAAAGGCAGTCGTCTTGCTTGAAGAAACGTTTATTGCGGGGCGAGAACGCGGGGCGGGTATTATTAAGCCCGATATGGTCTCATTGGTGCTTGAGCGGAAATTCGGCCGCGCCGTTTCCGGAGTCGGCGAAAAAGAAAAAGAAATTTTAGCGCATCTTGAAGAAAAACTGCACGAACAAGTTATCAATCAAGAAGAAGCAATTCGGGCGATCGCCGATGCCATGCGCCGGAAGCGGGCGGGCGTTGCGGCGGGAAATAAGCCCGTTGGATCATTTTTGTTTCTCGGTCCAACCGGCGTGGGAAAAACCGAGACCGCCAAAGCGCTGGCGCGAACGTATTTCGGCTCGGAAGACGCAATGATTCGCGTTGACATGTCCGAGTATCAGAATTCGTCTGACGCGCACCGCTTGATTGGATCGCGCGAGTCCGGAGATGCAGGATATTTGTCCGAGAAAATCCGGGCGCGCCCGTTTTCTTTGCTCCTGCTTGATGAAATTGAAAAAGCGCATCCGAATATCTTAAATTTGTTTTTGCGGATTTTGGACGAAGGCAGCGCTACGGACGGCTACGGGAAAAAATTGGACTTTACGAATGCGTTTGTTATTGCAACTTCAAACGCAGGCGCTGAATTGATACGGGAATCTTTGGCGTCGGGAATTGCGTACGGCGATGTTCAAAAAAAATTGGTTGATGAGGTGCTGCGTCAGAACATATTTCGTCCGGAATTTATCAATCGTTTTGACGCCGTAATTGTTTATTCCCCGCTTTCCAACGGACATGTTCAAAAAGTTGCGGAGCTGATGCTGAAGAGTTTGGCGTTGCGGCTTGAGCAAGAAGGATATCATTTGGTTTGGGACGCAAGTGTTATTTTGTGGCTTGCGGAACGCGGATACTCCCCTGTTTTTGGCGCACGGGAGCTCAAGCGCGTAATTCAGGAAAAAATAGAATCGCGCATTGCCAAAGAAATTCTGGAAAATAAATATAAAAAAGGCGATACGATTTCTATCGCACCGCCGTTTTAAAAAAGCTTGACAGGTTTGAAGTAATTTGGTAGCATCAGAAGTAGTCCAGCGTATGCTGGTTTGACAACCAAACATAAGGAGGTAGAGAATGAAAACTATCTATGAAAAACTCGAAGCTAAGTATGTCGGGAAAAAACTCACCAAAATTGAAATTTATTGTGATGGACAAAAAGCTGGAGATGGGACGGCTCAAGGAAGAATTTTGCTTCGCTTTGAAAATAGCAAACCTCTTTTAATAAATGTGTCCCTTAATCTCGACGGCAATCCGTTTTGTACAGTTGGCGTTGGTCCCGATGTTTCTTTTGAGCTTGAGTGCGAAAGCAAAATTGAACAAATAATGCCCTCAAGGCACCCAAGTGAAGATTTTTAAAGATTGAGTTTTGTGCCGCATGGTATCGCCCAGCGGTTTTTTGTTTTTGAAACGGCATCGCTCCGATTTTAATCGGAGCGATGCCGGATTCTTAGTAACGAATTATTTTTTCAGCGCGGCTTTGACGCTGTCCACGATTTCGGAAAGATGCATATTGGATTTGACGAGGTACGAAACAACGCCGAGTTCCTGGGCTTTGGTTTGATAGCCCGGCTCGGATAAATTGGAAAGCACGATTACGCGCAAATCTTTTCCTTCCGGCAACGCGCGCAATTCCTCAAGCGCTTCCAGGCCGTTTTTGTCAGGCAAAATAAGGTCAAGAAGCAGAAGCGCCGGTTTTTCTTCCCTTACTTTTGCGGGAATGTCTTTGCCGGTTTTGACGATGCTGATGTTTTTTATGCCGGATTTTTGCATTTCCTGAACCAGAAGTTCAAGCATGAACTCGTCGTCTTCGGCAATGAGAATTTTTTGATCTTCATTCATATAACGATAGTATAGCGCAATACTGTGCACATTGCCAAATAATTTTGTGGACAAAATCCGGGTGTCTTCTAGAGAAAAGCCCGATAAAACGGGAGACATAGGGGATTTGCACCCCTGCTAACTCCTCCACAGGGAGTTGTGCTGCTACTACACTAATGCCTCCAAAAAAATATTTTTTATTTCCGAATAGTGATGAACTAAAAAGTGGCAATTATGGCACAACCATGCAAGGTTGGCGGTTTTATTGTTAATACGATTTTGATCAATATGGTGGACGGCAAGAATTCGTTCGTCTTTCGTTTTGCATAATTTGCATATTGGCGGCACTTTATGTCTTTTAAGAACGCTTTTATATGAATATCTGCCGTTTTTCCAGTTTGCGTGTTTGGGGCCGATAAATTCCGCGTTTCTCCATTTCGTTTGGCACGATTTGCCGCAAAAGTATTTTTTACTTACCGAATGTCTGAGTGCTTTTTGTGTTTTATATGTTGGCGTATTGCAAATAAAGCAATTTACTATTTTGCCGTTTTTTCTGCTTTTGTGTTGGCATTTTGCCGAACAATATTTTCCGTGCCCTCTTTTTAACCAAGAAGGTTTGGCGTGAAATTTGGTGGTACAGATTTTGCATCGCACCGTAGGCATATCTTAATGCTACCGTAATTTTCTGTTGGTGTAAAACAAGCGATTTCTGTATTAATCCACAGAGCGGTGCTTTACCACTAAGCTATGGGCACCAAAAAATTTTTATGTCTTCCGTTTAGCCGCAAGAAAGGGAAAAAACGGATTTTTTGTCAGTTTGTGTCCGTTGCTGTTTCTTGCGTTTTGAATATGCGGACTATCGCTTTTGCAACCTCGGCAATTTCTCCGAGATATTTTTTCTCGTTGCTTACCGGGTCGCCGAGTTTTTCCGTATCCACAATCACCGTATCGGCAATGGGTTTTTTCCTTTTTGGGTCCGCCGTCGCGTCAATAAAAACGCGGAATATGCGTTTTTCTTTTTCATATTCCACAAACGCGTCTTTTCCGTGTTTTATATCAAGCAATGAGCCAACTGCCGTGTACAGACGGAGACGCTCCAGGGCTTTTTCGTCATTTTCAATTCCAAGCTCACTTGCGATCGCCAAACGAAGTTCCTTTAAAAAATCCGTTTTTGGATTTGCCGGGTCTTCCCAGGGTTGCGCAACACGCGCCATTTCAAGAGCATCCGTAAAATTAACATAGGGAAGTTTTTTGAAATCGGCATGTTCAAAAGTTTCCGGAGTAATGCCGTGTTCGCGCAACATCCTTTGGTATGTTTCGTTTTCACCGTCAATCACTTCCAAAAGGTCGGACTCTTCTTGTCTGCCGGTCGCGCTTCGTTCCATTTCCCAATGTTTTCTGTTAATGCTTTCTTTGGACATAATAATTTTTCAGTATTTTTGAAATAGCGTGAATTTTCTTCACCCAGGCTTCAAGTTTTTCTTTGGTGGCAAATTCTCAAATCTATGTAAGCTGTGTGTCTGAAACGGCGGCACCTCTAGTAGTCATAAAAGCCGGTATAATCAACCCCAACAATGACCCGCCGAAAAAAGCTAATAAACCACTCAATAATGCCAAGATGAAATACCAGAAGTTTTTATATAGTTTTCTCTGTATTAACACAACGCAAGAAATTATTAAGGAATATACTATGCCTATCTTAACCCCTACTTCATAACCCAAACTAAAACCTTGGCTAAATGTAGTTGCTTCTGATTGTATTCCAGACAACGCGCCTCCAATTCCACCCAAAATGAAACCAACAAGAAAAAATGCCAAATAAAAACCTATTGCCTCTTTCCAGCCTCTCTTATATGAAAAATTTAGTAAATTTTTGAACATATTATTTCTACTTAAATTATTTTAAATTTTCGACTTATTAAAAAATTTTTTTTCCAAACCCAAAATTAAAATAGTACAAATCAAAATTATATTTATTCGGAGCGAATACTGATAAAAATTTCACTCGGGCTGGCAGTGGGATCGATAATGAAATTATAAAAATAGAGGCGGTGAAATTTTTATCAGTAAGAGCGAGAATCCCCTCGGCAGGAATCGAACCTTCACCCCGTTAGATATCCCCCCGAGAGGAATCGAACCCCTATCAACGCCTTAGAAGAGCGCTGCTCTGTCCGTTGAGCTACAGGGGGTTATCTAACGGGGCAAATCAACGCCTTAGAAGAGCGCTGCTCGGTCCATTGAGCTACGAGGGGGTATGCGCCAGCCGATACATTTTGAATTTATTTTGGCGAGCGAGGAGTATTCATTTCCCGAGCAATTTTTGCAGGGCGGTTTGCCGTTCTTCCAAAATGGTTACCGCCTGGTTTAACCTTTTTTCGTCCAGTCCGATTTCGGTTTGACTGGCATCGGGGACCGAATTTACCACGGTATAACTGTATCGATAAAATATGAATCCGTCAATCGTCAGAAGCGCAAGAAACAAAAAAGAAACAAACCAAAACATTGCCGTAACTGCGGTTTTGTTTGAGAAAGAAAATTTTTTCTTTTGTTGGAAAATTGTTTTTAAGTCGTACATACGCGGTTAAGGGCGGCTTGCCGCAAAAAGAGTTGTGGTAATCGTTGTTTCGCCTATTATTGGCGTTATTGTTTTTGCGCTTGGTTTTGTTTCGGTTGATGCTGTGGCGACGCTTCGCGACAGCGCAATGTCCGATACGGTTACGACAAATGGGAGCATTGAAATGTTTTTTACAAAATCAATTCCTTGTTTTAGCGCGCCCGTTACCGACACGGTTAATGCAATCGTGTTCGGCGGGGCGTTTTGCGCCGATGCCGGTTTTATTTCGATGGAAAGATTTTCGCGAGCCGCCAAATCTTCCAAAAGTTTGAAGAATGTTACCGGATTGTCGGCGGGGACGATCGCGGCTTCTACCGCATCAAGTTTTGCGGAAAGGGATTTTATTTTTTCTTCTTCTTCAAGCATGATATTTTTCTTTTCTTCCAGCGCCGCAAGGTTTGTTTTTGCTTGTTCAATGGCATCACTTTTTTGGATAATCGCGGGAAGAGCGTAATAGAAAATGACAAAACCCAAAAAACACAATGCGGCCGCAACGGTTATTGAGATTATGATAAAATGGGTTTTTGGTTCTATCCGTTTGAACATAGATTTATTCATCGAAAAATTTTTTACTGATTTTGTACGGTTCCGTCCAGAGAAAACTGCAGGTTGGTTTCTTTAATAATATTGCTGATAGGCGAGACAATGTTTCGTACCGTTCCGCCGGTTTCAAGAGCGTTTTTGAAATCCAAAAATTTATTTCTGGTTTCCGCCCATCCGGAAATGCGCACTCCTCCGCCTCTCTGGTTGTACTGGATTTGTGCGAGCAATACGCGCCCATTGGCAAG
>JAGXAD010000179.1 GCA_018971745.1 Patescibacteria group bacterium | reverse complement strand
CGCGTATAAAAAAATGCAGGAGCATATCAGCATTGATTGGATGTTTTTGTTGCGCAACGTGCCGCGAGCATCTAACAATTTGCAAGCGTCGTGGAACGATTTGTATCATTTGGTGATTCTCCCGTTTTACAACGAGCCGTACGAAGTAATGCGCGGGTCGCTTGAATCAATCGCCAAAAGCAATTATCCGAAAGAAAAAATGTTTGTGGCGTTGGCGCGGGAAGAGCGCGCGGGCGAGTCAGCAAAAATCACCGCGGAAAAACTTGAGCGGGAATTCGGAAAAATCTTTTTTAAATTTTTGGTTACGGCGCATCCGGCAAATATCCCGGGCGAATTTCCGGGCAAGGGCTCCAATGAAAGTTTCGCGGGGCAAGAAGCAAAAACTCGTTTGATTGACGCGCTTCATATTCCGTATGAGCGCGTGATTGTATCTTCTTTGGATAGCGACACCAAAGTATACCCGGATTATTTTGCGTGCGTTTCGTATCACTACCTTACGGTTCCGGACCCGCTTCGCGCGTCATACCAGCCGATTCCTGTGTATAACAACAATATCTGGTCATCCCCCGCACTTTCGCGCGTGGTGGCAACTTCCGGAACTTTCTGGCAGATGATGCAGCAGGCGCGTCCCGAACGGCTCACGACTTTCTCGTCGCACTCAATGCCGTTTTACGCGATTGTTGAAATGGATTTTTGGAACAAAAAAAACGTATCAGAGGATTCGCGGATTTTTTGGAAAGCGCTTTTATTCTACGACGGAGCGTATCGCGCGGTACCTCTGTATTATTCGGTGTCGCTTGACGCAAATGTGGCGCCGACTTTGTTGCAGACCGCGCAGAATGTGTACCTTCAGCAACGGCGGTGGGGCTGGGGCGTTGAAAACATTCCGTACGCGTTTTTCGGATTTTGGAAAAATAAAAAAATTCGTTTCGGAACTAAATTATATTATGCGTTTAATCAGTTGGAAGGATTTTGGTCATGGGCGACCAATTCTCTGATGATTTTTTTGCTTGGCTGGATGCCGGTTTTGCTCGGAGGTGCCGCGTTTAACACAAGCGTGCTTTCGTACAATTTGCCGCGCATCACCCGTTGGTTAATGACGGCCGCGATGTTCGGTTTAATTACTTCGGCGATTTATTCCACGCGTCTTCTGCCTCTGCGTCCGGCCGGGCATCCGTTTAGAAAATATGTTTGGATGGTTT
>JAGXAD010000178.1 GCA_018971745.1 Patescibacteria group bacterium | reverse complement strand
ATCCCCGGTAAACATGATGACGCGCGATACGCCGAGGCGGCGCAACAAGTCCATACTCTCTTTGGCTTCTGGCCGAATTTGATCAGCCACGCTGATGAATCCGGCAAACTCCGCATTGAAAAAAACGAAAAATACCGTATGCTCGCCTGCTTTTCTTTTTTTCTCCATCATCTCGGATATGTTACGGGGCAAAAACAAATTCCGTTCCCGGATAATCCCTTCATTTCCCACCGCAACTTCTTTTTCCCGGATGCGCGCCCATACCCCGCTGCCTTTATATGCGCGGAATTCGTCCGGGTCGGGGATTTCTTCAAAACGGCTTGCAGCTTCGCGAAATACGATTTTGCCGACTGGATGTTCGGAAAATTTTTCCGCAACCGCGACCATCCGCCAAAACTCATCTTCCGCAATCTCCGGAATATGGTACGCTTCCTCAACCGCGAACGCCCCGAATGTTAGGGTCCCGGTTTTGTCAAGAACAAGCGTATTCATGCGCGCAAGCGCTTCAAACCATTCCCCGCCCTTTACGATAACGCCTCGTTGCGCCGCCCTGCCGATTGCCGCGACCGTTGCAAGAGGAATCGCAAGCGCCATGTCATCGGCGCACGCCACCAAAAAAATCGCGGCGGTCATCCGGATGTCGCGCGTAATAAAAAATACAATCGCGCCAAACGCGAGAACAAGCGGCAAAAAAATTCCGGCAAAACGATCAGCCATTTTTTCCGAACGGGACTTATGCAATGACGCCTCCTTCACCAACGCAACAAGCCGTTCAATGGTTGAATCAGCGCCGACGCGTTCCGCGCGCACCTTCACCATGCCCGATTCATTCAACGTTGAACTGAACACCGCATCGCCAACCACTTTCTGCGCGGGAACCGATTCCCCGTTTACCGATGATTCGTTCACAAGCGCGCTGCCGAACACCACCGTACCGTCGACCGGAACCCGCGCGCCCGCCTTCACTACCACTTCGTCCCCTTTTTTTATTGCTTCAACGGCAACTTCTTCAATGTTTCCGTTTCGTTCCCGAAGAGCCGTTTCCGGTTTTAATTTTAAAAGTTCTTCCATCGCGCCGTGCGTTCGCGACTGCGTAAACCAGTCAAGCAGGGAAGCAAACGCAAGCATCAGAACGATGAACGCCGCAGACCGTATTTCCCAAACCGCAAACGAAGCAATAAGCGCGAACGAATTGAACGCTTCTATCCGAA
>JAGXAD010000177.1 GCA_018971745.1 Patescibacteria group bacterium | reverse complement strand
AATCGCGATCGCTTGACATTATCATCGGCAAGGGACCTTCCGCGCGCACCATACAGCTTGAACTGCCTCCGTTTACTTTGATTGCGGCAACCACCAGAATCGGCATGCTGTCCGGACCGCTTCGCTCCCGATTCGGCGCAACCTTCCGCCTTGATTTTTACCGACAATCCGACATTGAAAAAATTCTTTCCCGCTCCGCGCGCCTTCTCAATATCAATCTGGAAGACAAGGCGCGAACCGTCATTGCGCAATCGTCGCGCTTCACTCCGCGCGTTGCCAACCGCCTGTTAAAGCGAGTACGCGATTACGCCGAGGTGCACGGAACCGGCGTTCTTACTTTGGATACCGCGCAAAAAGCGCTTGAACTTCTGCAAATTGACTCAATCGGACTTGAACCGGCGGACCGGAGAATTCTTGAAACTATTATGGTAAAATTTGGGGGAGGGCCGGTCGGGGTGCAAACGCTTGCGGCGGCCGCGGCCGAAGAGGAAGAAACCATTGAGGAAGTATACGAGCCGTATCTGCTCCAGCTTGGATTTATTGAACGGACTCCGCGGGGACGGCTTGCCACGTTTCTGGCCTATCAACATCTCAACATCACGCCTCCGGCAAATCAGGGAAAATTAGTATAGTGGTTTGCATGATTTCATTGCGTTGCGAACGCTTTTTTGTCACTCGGGCTGGCGGTGGGATCAATAATGTAAAAGCAAAACGGAGGCGGTGACAAAAAAGCGTTCGCAACGCGTCAAATTTCTATAAATTTTTTACCATGATTTTTATTTTCGGGGGAATTTTTTTGGTGTTTATCGGAGTATGGGTTTTTTTTACGAGCGCGGTTATTTTCCATTTGCGAAAATATATTCTGCCCGGATGGTCAGCTCCGAAATTAGTACTCCCGATTTTTTTTGCGCTTTCCGCAATTCTTTTTTTATTCGCAATATATTTCTTTTTTCGCATTCCATTCGGCTCCATCGGAAACTAATTATAGTATGCCGGGTAGTGAAACTTCGGATGTCCCGCCCCGCCCGCGGGCGGGGCGGAAAATTCTTCTGCATCAAAAGGCGACATATATTTTACCAACTTAACATTTGCTAATAATGCATCATTTTATTTATAATCCGAAGTTCTACTACCCGGTATGATTGATTTAGCGCAAGAAGAAAAAATTTTACTGACCATCAGGCGGCATTGGTTCGTGCTCGTCGGACCAACCGTCGCATTTTTTGTGGCGCTT
>JAGXAD010000176.1 GCA_018971745.1 Patescibacteria group bacterium | reverse complement strand
AATCACGAAAGAAAAAATAAAATGGGTTCCGAATCCTACTTCGCCTTCCGCGGTCGGTTTGGGACGCGAGCAGTGTCTTGCGCTGTATAAATATATGAAACAGTCCCGCATGATTGACGATGCGATTCAAAAACTTTCCATACAGAGTATCGCGCTTGGCAAGCACTTGAAATCGTCCGGCAATGAAGCAAGCGCGGTTGGAGCAACCTACGCGATGGAGCCGCAGGACTGGGTGTTTCCGGCAATTCGCGATATGGGCGCGTTTTTGACGCGGGGCATGAAGCCCGAATCAATCATCGCGCAGGCCTGCGGCAGGGCAATGTCCCCAACCAAAGGGTGGGACGCGAGTTTGCATATGGCTGACCCGTCATTGCGTGTTATTGGTTTGATTAGCCCTCTTGGCAATATGCCGTGCGTTGCCGCCGGTACTGCGTTTGCGCAAATCTATTTGAAACAAAGCGGAGTCACGCTTGCGTTTTGCGGGGAAGGCGCATCGAGTCAAGGCGATACGCACGAGGCATTGAATCTTGCCTCGGTCAAGCGCCTGCCCTATGTGTTTGTGGTTGAAAATAATCAGTGGGGTTTTGGGACTCCGAAAGAATTGCAGTATAAAGTTAAAACGCTTGCTGAACGAGCTCGATCATATGGCGTTGACGGATACTGGGTTGACGGCACGAATGCGATTGCCGTGTATGCCGTGGTCAAAGAAGCTGTGCGCCGGGCGCGCGAATCGCGGCAGATGACAATTATTGAGACAGTTTCCCTCCGTTACGAGGGCCATTCGCTTGCCGACAAAGCTGAGTATATGCCAAAAGAACAGCTTGAATTTTGGAAAGAAAAAGACCCGCTAAAAACATTTCCGGCAATGCTTATTCGCGAAGGAATCGCCGCGCATGAAGACATTGACGCAATTGATCGCGATATAAAAGAAGAATTGGATGTTGTTGAGAAAATTGTTAAAGCAAGCCCGTATCCGGACAGTCATGAAATTGAAAAACGGGTGTTTGCTCCGTCGCCGGAACATCCGGTTTCGTATGTTTTGCCTCCAGCAAAAGGAAAGCATATTACCTATCACGCCGCAATTCAGGAAGCGATGCGCGAAGAAATGGAGCGCGATCCAAACCTGTTTCTTATCGGCGAAGACATCGGCGTTTCCGGCGGAGCGTTTAAAATCACCAAAGGATTTTTGGAACAGTTTGACGGATTGCGTTGGCATGACGTTTGGAATACAAAAATTTTTTTTGACGAGCGGCGC
>JAGXAD010000043.1 GCA_018971745.1 Patescibacteria group bacterium | reverse complement strand
GTTCGTTCCGTTGCAAAGATACGTTCCGGTGGAAGCAATGCAATTATAACGATTGTTCGGTCCGCAGGGCGCGTCAGGGGATACGATTTTCAGGATGACCGCCCTGAAACACGCGCCGGCGCTGTTGATAAAATCCCCGCCGTTAGCCGCATCAAGGGTACAGATGCATGAATTTGCGGTAGGATAGGCGCAGGTGGCGCCTCCTGACCCGCCGGGCACGCACACGCCGCCGTCATCAACGTCAAGGTATATCGTCCGCTCAAGCCCCTGCTCGGCAATATAAATCGCCCGCATTGATCCGGTAATTTCGCCCGCAATCTGCGTTTCCAAAAATACCACATTAAAGATTCCGAAACTAATGGCAAGGAGGGCCGATAACACCAAGATAACCAACAATATCGTCATTCCTTTTTTTGAAAAATTAAAGTATGGCATTAATTTTCAATTATCAATTTTAAATTTTCATTGAATCAATTTTCAAACCACATAATAACCGCCGCTGTTTGAAAATTGATTCATTGAAAATTTATTGAAAATTGGAAATTAGAAATTGAAAATTTTTATTGTCTTTTCCGGCGCGTCACGGTTGTCTGCAAATTCATTTGCGTATCGGGTGAAGCAAGCTTCGGATCACGAGCTTGCGCCTGCATCGTAATCGTAACCATTGCCTGCTGGGATCCGGAAATCGCCGGTGTTACGAAAAAATTAAGATTGGAAATAATGACATCCGGAGTAGTAATTCTGCTTGCCGCAATGTCGGCGCTCGACGCGTTGGAACAAGTCAAAGAATTATCCGGACTGTACCGCGTGTAAATTGAAGCGGTATTTTGATCCCAACAATACCAAAAACTGGTTACGCCGTTTGCCAGGATAAAATTAATGTTATGACACGCGCCGGCAGAACAACCCGGCGGGTCAGGGATGTAGTTCGTGCCTCCGCGCAAACGCCCGGTCATCTCTTCCAAGGTATAGCGCGCCGTATCCTGCACGACCTGCAGGCGGCCCGTCTTAAGCTGCGCGTTGTTCAGGGCAACCAAAATACTGATGCTGACGGTAATTACCACGGTAAAAATTCCCAAAGAAACAACCATCTCTAATAAGGTAAATCCGTTTCTTTTATATTTGCCGTTAAACTGCGCCATTAATTTTCAATTATCAATTTTTAATTTTCATTGAATGTTCAATTTTCAAACTCGATAATTTACTGCCGTTTGAAAATTGATTCATTGAAAATTTATTGAAAATTGTGAATTAAAAATTGAAAATTTTATTTTGCAGTATCGTATTACCTCCAATTATATAAAATCTGCGTGAGCGTGATCGATTGCGGCCCGATATTGTCCTGCCAGCTTACCGTAGAAGTAATCAGCATGCGATCCGAGCCGTTTATGGTTACGGTGCCGGCGGGCAGCAATTGAACCTGTTCGTTGCCTATTTACCTGTCCACCGTTATAACCCGAGTAAAACCAGTACAATTTCCGCTGCACCCTTGGGTATAAAGGCCTGTAGAGCCGTTATATCCGAGCGCCGCATTGCACGTTACGCACGAAAGCCACGCACCCGTTACGTCTCCCTGATACGAACACGCGCTCCCTGATCCGCATAAATTAGTTGCCCAATCGTTGCCTGCCATAATGTTTGAATCCCGTTTTTGCCGCACGATTTCAATGCCTTCAGCGGCAAGATGCGCGGCCGTGAGCTTATTTTTTGAAAACCTCGTATTAAAAATGCTCCGCGTCGCGAGCGTTACCGGCCCGGCAAGCGCCATTGAAAGCAACGCCAGCGCGACGACGGTTTCTATCAACGTAAAACCTTTTCGTTTATACTTACCGCTACAATATGCCATAATTTTCAGTTATCAATTTTTAATTTTCATTGAATTTTCAATTTTCAAACTTGATAATTTACTGCCGTTTGAAAATTGATTCATTGAAAATTTTATTGTATCGATATCTGCCCCGTATTCACGATTAAAATCGTTTTCGTAAGATTGGTGCGCGGCGTTTGCAAAATTATTTTTAAGCCGTTCACGGCTGAAGGTATGTTGGAGCCGTCCACCAAAGCAATATTCATTGCATTGATCGGATTTGCGAACGCAAAAGAAAATACCACGTCAATTTTCGGATACCCCGAATACGGCGTGCCGTTTAAATCCGTAAATTGGGAAACAACCAGACTATCGTCAAAAAATTGCGTTTGAATTTCTTCACCGGAGGTTAATTTTTTGTCGCCGTCGCAATCGGCAAACAAAACATACGAAGCGCTGTTCAATTTTAATTGCACGCCGTAGCCGGACGGCACCCTGCCCGCGCAAGTACCCGATTGGGCAACGCCCTGCGCAAACGCCCTGCCCTGAGCTTTGCGGATGAGAAGCGAAACGTCCTGGGCGTTTTTTTGCAAGTAGATATTTTCATTCAACGCGGGAAAACTTACCAGCACCACGCCCGCGATTGCGGTAATAATGCCAAGCACGATGACCATCTCGATGACGGTGAAACCGCAATTTTTCTTTTTCAAAGAAAAATTGCGGAAATCAAAATGCAAAATGCAAAATGCAAAATTATTGAAACAATGTTCGCCGCGACAAACATTACCTCCAATATTTTGACTTTTGGCTTTTGACTTTTGCATTTTGATTTCTGCTTTTAGTATAAAATAAAACGGCTCTGCCTACAAGCAGAGCCACAAAACGCCAAGAAATGCTTTACTGATACCTCACCGTTACCGTATCGCCCGGCTTCAGAAGATAGCTTACCGGAATGCCGTCCTCTTGCGAATCATTCACGTACACATGCCACTTTTTATCGGCAGTTACGCGCACGCCTCCGATCTCAACCACGCGGCTTCCTTCGACAACATATGAAATTCCGGCAACTGAACGCGACGCGTCAAGCGCAGCCTCAACCGTCATGTCAGGCGCAAGCGAACCCCCGAACGCGCGTTTTTTACCGTTGCCGAAATCAATCACAATTTTTACCTTGCCCGCGTTTTGCGCCTGCTTTGCCGGCGGAAACAATTGGGAATATTCTCTGCTGATTTCCGAATTTGCCCACCAAAAAATGCAAAAGCCGCAACAACAACTGCTCCGAATACATACCAATATTTTGAAGAATGAAGTTTAATATCCATAATGCTTTAAATTTTAAATTTACATATATTTTATCACAACAGCAACTGCGAATACCAGTGGAAAACTTCGTTCCCCCAAAAAAGCGCAATAAAAGCCCCTAATACCAAAAATGGACCGAATGAAATCTCGCTTTTCATAGTAATGCCCCTTCTCCAGCACAACGCCAGTATGCCATATAGTGCGCCGAACCAAAAGGAAAAAAGCATTGCAAGCAATCCAAGCGGCCAGCCAAGAAACAAGGCAATTGCCGGCGCTAATTTCACGTCGCCAAAACCCATAGCGCGCCCCCGTGAGAAAAACCAAAGCCCGAAGAATAAGGCAAAAACAAATAAAACGAGAAGGAAATCATTCAAAATAGAATCTGGAATCTGGAATTTAGAATTTAGAATGCGAATTACTGCGAGACCAAAAATTCCGTATGACGCAAAATCGGGAATCAGTCCCCAGCGAGAGTCGTAGACGAAAACAATAATCAGTAAACTTGCGAAAGCAAAATAGATAGCAAGATTGATAATATGAATTGTCAATTTTCCGTTAATTTTCAATTATCAATTTTAAATTTTCATTGAATTTTCAATTTTCAAACCTCATAATGCATACTTTCGTTTAAAAATTGAATCATTGAAAATTTATTGTAAATTGAGCATTGAAAATTGATCATTACACTTCTATTATATCGCTCCATTCATATATTGCCACACGATCAATGCAAACACCACTCCGGTTGCCAATTCCACCAACGGATACTGCCAAGAAATCGGCTTGCGACACGACTGGCATCTGCCGCCTTGCATTAAAAAACTTAGCACCGGAATCAGTTCCCAAAAGCCAAGCGTTTTTTTACAATGCGGGCAATGCGAACGGCCTCGCAACAAATGAAAAGCGAATCCCGAAGAATCGGAATCCGCTTTGTGATACCGTAGAATAACCACATTCAGAAAACTGCCAACGCTAAGACCGAATAAAAATGCAAGCAGCAAAACCAGGAACATGGAAAGTATCAAGAGTTACGGCCTGACATCATAACAGGTTTCACCCGCAACCGCAGTGCCAACACAGCTCGAAGCCGGTCCCTCTCCAACAGCATTATTTCCTAAAAAGTTCGAGTTACCATCAAGGTCATTTGTCAACGCAGGATTCGTTGGTTCGGCAAGAGTCGCACCGAGGTGATATGTCGTACAAGCCGGAGAACACGATGCTGGTACTGTTTCTACCGGCGGAGTTGCAACAGACCATCCAGTTCCTGGATCGTAAGCATAATTATTAGAACTACTTGGATCTTTTGGAACTACCGGAATCTGGTTCGGCGCAAGTAAAGAGAGGGTGAAGGGATATGACGAACTGTTCGCATCAAAATAAAGCTCCAAGGCAAGCTGGGTTTGTTTAATATCGGCAAGGCGGCGCGCGTCGCGAGATTTTCTCCGGGCGGTATTTAACGATGCAAGGACGATTGAAGCAAGCACGCCAATGATTGCAATCACGACCAAGAGTTCAATCAAAGTAAAGCCCCGGACGCCTTTTTTATAAAACGGTTTTAACATTTTTTAATAAAACCAACTTTGCAACACATCAACCAACAACAAAATAGTTGTTAGCAAATAGTGGTTAGTTGTTAATTATAACCTGACCTTTTTATTATAAAACTTTGTCCCTGCAATGCAAAAGTGAGTTATCCACAGGCACTATTTAAAATTCTAAATCCTAATATCTAAATCCGAAACAAAACACAAATTCCAAATTACAATGTACCAAACCTATTTTGACTTTTCCAAAATTGAACCAATTATCTTCATTAACTCGCCGGCTTCTTTTATCAACATTGCTTGTTCTGAAATTTGATGGGGCGGAGGTTCGGTTAACATCAGCCAGTAACGGGCTTCTTTGGTTTCTTTCTTTGAAATTTTTACCCGCATTACAAAATCTTTTTTACTTAATGATTCATTGGCTTCGATATAATTGGCTCCCACCGAACCAGCGGCGCGCACCAATTGTTTTCCATTTTCAATATTTGGTATCGTCCTTACTAATTGCTTTACATAAACATTTACTCTTTTTGAAAATTGCAACGTTCTTTCCTCTAAATCATATCGTTTGGGATTTGTTGTTTGAATCATTACTATTTGTTTAGAATTTAGGATTTCGTGATTAGAATTTATTGTGTAAGAAATCTTTTCATCGCATGCATCTTGATTTATCATTATCAACTAAATTGCTGAAGAAAGATTGTAGAGCGGCACAAGGAGCGCGGCAACCAAAATGCCGACCCCGCCTCCGAGAAAAATAATCAAGGCGGGCTCAATCAAACCCACCATGTTTTCAAGCGCGTTATCAATGTCCTGCTTATAAAAATGCGAAACGCTTTTTAAAATAAAGTCCAGGCGCCCGGATTCCTCGCCGATGCGAATCATCTGCGTCAGGAGCGGCGAAATTTCTTTGTATTTTGCAAATGCGGAACTGATGGTGCTTCCGGTTTTTACCGCTTCAGCGGCGTCCAGAATAATGGACCGATACACGCGATTATTTACCACATCGGCGGTAATCTGAAGCGAACGGATAATCGGCACGCCGGCAAGAACCAATGTGCTTAAATTATCGGCAATGCGCGAAAGATAGATTTTCTTAAAGAGCGTTCCGATAACAGGCAGGCGGATTTTCAATTCATCAAGCAATTCCCTGCCCTGATCGGTTTTTATAAAACGCCAAATCGCAACGGCCGCCGCAAGCAACGCAATGGCAAACAAGATTCCCCAATTCTGCAAAAATTCGGATAAACTGATAATTGCCTGCGTATAAAACGGAATTGCCTGCCCGGTTTCTTTAAAGATTGAGGTCAGTTTCGGAACCACCACAACCAACATCACCACAATCACGCCGATAAACGCGGTGAACACGAATGCGGGATACACCAGCGCATTTTTTGCCTTTGAATTCAGGGCGTAGGTGCGTTCAAGATAATCAGCCAAAAACACGAACACATCCTGCAATTTTCCGGATTCCTCTCCAGAGCGAACCAAATTCGTGTAAAACGGCGAAAAAATATTCGGGTGCTTTGCCATTGCTTGAGATAATTGGGACCCGGCGGTCAGATCATCCAAAATGTCCGAAATTGCCTCGCGAAATACTTGCGACGGAGCTTCAGCCGCAAGGGTCTTTAACGCCTGCGTTGCCGGCACTTTTGCTTCAAAGAGCGTGGAAAGCTGGCGCGAAAAAATAACGACATCGCGAAGTTTCACGCGATCAAACAAACGAAGCCGTTTCCCGAAAAATCCACCTTCTTCTTCCGGTTTCACCTCAACGATAATAAGATTATTTCTTTGCAGAACGTCAATCGCGCTTGGCAAATTAACGGCCTCCACTACGCCCGTTCGCGATTCTCCTGTTTCCGTTCGCGCTTCATAAGTAAACCTCATAAATGTAAAAACAAAAATGACAAAAAAAATTTTAAATTTTTAATTTTCAATTTAATAACAATAAATTTTCAATGACCCAATTTTCAAACAGCGGCACAGATTATAGGGTTTGAAAATTGAAAATTCAA
>JAGXAD010000175.1 GCA_018971745.1 Patescibacteria group bacterium | reverse complement strand
ACATATTACATTATTTTTATCATTTTTCCACTAACGTAATCTCAAAAGATAATTTTTTCTCTCGGGCTGGCGGCTTGCCCTCCCAAGTTTTGTTTTGCAAAACTTGGGAGGGTGAAGGATCAATAATGTAAAAGCAAAAATGGAGGCGGAGAAAAAATTATCTTTTGAGATTACGCCTCCATTCCTTTTTCTTTTTTTACGGCGGCAATCACTTTTTCCACGAGCGTTTTCGGGTTTCCGTCAAATATCACCTTGCCCGGTCCGCGATGCGCTTTTTCAATAATGCCGGCTACTTCATCCGCAACTCCGCCGGTGCCGACTAAAATGCCAATCGGCTTGTCATCCTCAAACGCAATGGTAAATTCATTCAACGTTCCCATACGGCCGCAAGTAACGATAATCGCGTCCGAGGATCGGGTAAGCAGCAAATTTCGTCCGGAATAGCCAAAGCCGGTGTAAATGATCATATCATGGTAATCAAGCGGCAGTTCGTATTTTTCAACATGTTCTTTTTCGGTTTCCGCCGGAGAAAGACCCACGACAAATCCGCCGATTTCTTTCGCGCCGATGGCGGCCCATAAAGGCGCGCCGGTTGTGGCGCCGGTAACCAGCACCGAACCCTGCTTAATGACTTCACGGCCAAGTTCTTTAGTCAATTCAAGCGCGTCAGGCGAACAATGCCCGGTTTCAGCGGCGCCGGAAATGCAGATTTTAAATTTAAGATGTTTATGCGGAGAAGGTTTCATATTTTGCCGAAATTAAAACATTTTTCCATTATACATCTTTTGATTTTTGCAATCACTTGACTTTTTATTAAAACTATGATAATGTGGTAATAACGGCTGAAACTCTCAAAAAACCAGCAAAAACAGACCTTAACAAATAAAAATGGGGGGGGTAAGAACAATGCCATCACTTATTGTGGAACAGTACCATGAACAAGAATCAAGTCTTGGCAAAATCGGACACCTTACGGGTCGCCTCATAACGAACAAAAATGGCCAAGAAAAAAACGGCGTCTTACGAGTCGTTCCCGATAAAGATTATTGGAACGCTCTTATCGGGAAAAAGGTCCAATTTCCCAACAAATTCAACACTTTCAAAAGCACTAATCAGCATTTTGAAACATATCGTTCTATAGCAAAATATAAGTGGGTGCGCTTTTTCCTCCCCAAAACCAGAGAAGCATTCCGCCAAAAAGAAATTACTCTTGTTTAAAAAGCAATCAGTTGAAGTTTAAAGCAAAAATTTCAATCGCTGGTAAAGTCCAGCCGCGATTGAATTAAACAAGTCGGG
>JAGXAD010000174.1 GCA_018971745.1 Patescibacteria group bacterium | reverse complement strand
CGGACGCGGAAATGGCAAACGCAAAATACGCGCCGTGCAAAAGCAAAAAAACGGAAACGATAACGACAAAAATAAATTTTTTCTGAAATAAATGTTGCAACATTGAAAATTACTTCGTCCCCGTAATATTATTCACCAAATTCTGCAATTTACTGCCCGCTTCGTTCACCGCGCCCGGCACATCGGTCTTTCCGTTCAACACGGCGTTAATCATATTCAAAAATACGATTTGCGTAGCGTCCGCATCCGGAATCAACCAGGTGCGCGCCGAGAGAGACTGCTGATAAAACGGCGCGAGCCAAGCCGCAGGCGGCTTTGCATTTGCCAAATTGCGCAAAGCAGGCGGGGTCAAGCTTACAATATTCAATCCCTGCTCACCGGCGCTGTGACTCGCCGCAAGCGCAAACTGCCACGCCGCCGTTACATTGGGAGAAATTCTCGATACCGCAAAGAAATGATACCGTCCGTAATTAATCCGTGCGGGCGCGTTTTTCGGCTGAGGCAGAAACGAAACCGAAAGATTTAAGTGAGGATTTTTTGCCTGAATGTATTGCACATCCGACGCAAACCCCAACATCATTCCGACTTTTCCTTGCGAAAAGTAATCGCGCGACTCCGGCAAGATTGGCGACCACGAATAATACGGACTGCGCGGGTTGGCAAACGACACGAAAAACGCAAGAGCAGAATTGCCGGGGTTGATTGACGCATCGTCAATCCGTTTTGATTCGGCAATGTCAACCGTTTTTGACGACGGGTCAACAATTGTGGCGCCCGACTGCATCATCAGAGCGCTCAAAATATCTTCGGCTCCGGAAACGTTTGCTCCGCCCATAGCGGCGCCCGCAACCGTTATACTGCCGAGTTCGGACGTTTGCGTCATTTTTCCCGCAGCGGAAAGAAAATCTTCCCAAGTTTTTGGCGCTTCCGGAACATTCGCGGAATTAAAAATGTCGCGATTGTACAAAAGCGCCAGAGTATCCATAAACGACGGCACGCCCCAGATGTTGCCGTCCGAAGAAACCAAATCGGAAACGCCGTCAACAAAATCGGAATGAAAATCAGCAGGCGCGTAATTCAGCGCCTGCTGAGGAGCCGGTGCCAGTTTGTTTGCATGTTTTAAAAACTCGGCATCGCGAAGAATAAACACATCAGGACCGTTGCCGGACGCAAGCGCGTTTAACAAATCATTTTCGTAGGTATCGGGATTTTTTTTAACGTACGATATCGTAATATCCGGATGCTGGCTTTGAAAATCCGCGATAATCGGATTGTAAATGTCTTCGGTGCCGTCGCGGTCC
>JAGXAD010000042.1 GCA_018971745.1 Patescibacteria group bacterium | reverse complement strand
CTGCCAGAACGATCCGGCATATTCATCCGCTTCAATCACAAGATATTTTGATTTTCCTTTCCGGAAATTTGCGTTTCCAAATTCTTTCAATTTCGTGCCGATGATAACGGTCGGATCTAATCCCGCGTGCGTCATCATCAAATTGACCATTGCCGTGGTGGTGCTTTTGCCGTGCGTGCCGGCAATGGCAATAGTAAAATACTCTTTCGTAAACTCGCCGAGCGCTTCCGCGTAACTTTTTATTTTGATTTTTCTCGAGCGCGCTTCTTTTAATTCAGGATTGTTTTTTTCCGCCGCCGCGGTAAATATGACTACATCGGTTTTTGCCGGAACATTTTTTGCGTTGTGCGGGCCGATTGTAATGCGCGCTCCGTACCGCTGCAAATCAGCGGTAATTTCCGAGCGCGCCAAATCCGAACCGGAAACATGGTTTTTTGTAGCAAGATAAAAACGCGCAAGCGCGCTGGTACCGATTCCTCCGATGCCGATAATGTGTATCCGCATAGCGATTATTGTGGCGAGTGAGGAGCAAAATACAAAACAAAATTTTGTATTTTGTCCGAGCGAAGCCAAAAGGGTTGAAATATCCCGCTGCTTGCGAGGAGTATTTATTATATAACTTTTTGCGCAACGGTAAAACTTGACTAAATGCAGAAAATAGATACGCTACATAATGGCTTTTTTGACAAAAAAATGGAGAACTTATGGCCATTAAAGACCTGATATACGGTTCTGATGTTGATATGGTTGCAGAGCAGGAATTATTCCGCAAAGCAAGTGAAATTAAGACACTGCTTGAAACCGAGCGCGGAAGAAAAGCGCTTTCCGGCATCTTTACGAAAGACGATAAATTTCTTGAACTTTTTCTCGGGGAAAGCACGCGCACCGATCTTACTTTTACGAACGCAGTTGAAGAATTAGGCGGCAGACTGCATCCGCGGTTGTGGAAATTTTCATCCATGGCAAAGGGCGAGCCAATGTCAAGTTTAACCCATTTTTGCGAAGGCGTGCGCTATCAAGGGCTGATTATGCGCCACGACGGCGAAGAAGCGGAAGCGCTGATGCGGGAAGCGCTTGCTACACGCAACAAGAAAAATTATCAAATACGATTCATCAACGCCGGCATGGGCAACAAAGAACATCCCCTGCAAAAACTAAAAGATACGTTTACCATTCAGGAATTATTTTCCAATGAGTTATTGCACGGTCCGCAAACCAACAATCCTCTGCGAATTCTTTTTTGCGGAGATGTCGCGTATTCGCGCACTATTCATTCCCTGCTTGCCGTGGGCGGCATTGCGCAATACGGAGCAAAAATATGGATGACAAGCCCGGAAGATAATCAGCTTCCAGACTCAATCAGGCAAGCCCTCTTAAAACATCGCGTTGAATTTTCTGAATTGCATGTCCCGCTCAAAGACGCAATCGAATCGGCGCAACCGCACATTTTGTATCTTTCGCGCTTTCAGTTTAATTTAAGGAAAGAATGGGGCGGCCGGAGCCAGGAAGAAAAAAACAAGTATGAAGCGTGGTATGCGAACATGGTCGGCGTTACTCAAGAAGTTTTGAATATTGCGCCGCCGTTTATGAAAATTTTGCATCCTCTGCCGCAAGGCCCTGAGCTTCCGAAACGGGTTGAAGATAATTCCCGCGCCGCATACAACCAGCAACAGGGAAACGGGGTACCGATTGCTATGGCTTTGCTGATTATGATGTTTGCGCCGAATACCGATTTGCACCTTTTGCATCAAGACAAGCACGTAGTTACCGTTCACGCAAGAACCGATGGCGGAACATTCAGCATGCCGTCCGAAATCGGAAACATCAGCCGGCTTTGCATCTGCCAAGGCGGTTGCGGCAATCACACTGGGCAGTGCACCGCCGTAGAATCAAAAATATCGGGCACCTGGGGGTTTGTTTCCGAAAACGATTTTCAATCAATCACGGGGAAAGGGAAAGTATTTTGTCCCCAATGCCGGCCGCATTAACAGGCCGGTTTTTTATTATCTGCCCGCAGCATACCTCGCCGCTTGCGGTGCGGTTATTCATTTACAAAATTATTCGTGTATGCTACATCTTAAAACAGTTGTTTTGACACTCAATAAAAAGGAGAGCAATAAATGGATGCGGTATACATCACGGGATCATGCAGAACTCCGATTGGCTGCAAAGACGGGGCGTTTAAAGACATTCCGGCAACTACGCTTGCCGCAATTGTATTTAAGGAATCAATACGGCGTTCAAAAATTGACCCACATTTAATTGATCATGTTGATTTGGGAAATATGTTGACAACTGGATTGGGGCCGGGAACCGCGTGGCAAGCCGCATTTTTGGCCGGGCTTCCGGAACATATACCGACATCTTCGCATGAAAAGCGCTGCGGCTCCGGCATGGAAGCGGTGCGAATCGGCTGGATGCGCATTTTAGCAGGAACAAGCCGTATTAATTTGGTAGGCGGCACGGAAAACATGACTCGCGCTCCGTATTATTTCAGAGGCGTCAAAATTGACAAAAAACAGCAATCAACAACTATTCCGACCGCAAATATCAAATCGGTGTTATGGGATGACGGCCTAAAATGTCCTTTTACCGGCAGGGTTATGGGAGAACTCGCTGAAAATTGCAAATTATTCATCAACGATACTGAATATCAATACTCACGAGAAGAAATGGATTTTTTTACTCACCGAAGTTATCAGCTGGCGCTTGAAGCGCAGGCAAAAGGATATTTTGCAAAAGAAATCGTGCCGGTGCGCGACCCGCAACTGGGGCCCGATTCAGGGTATTCCCTTACGGAAGATGAGGAACCAAAAAAATATGATATTGTAAAAATAAACAACGCGGAATCAAGATACAAGAAACCGGACGGTCTGCTTACGGATGTAAGTTCTTCAAAAATATCCGATGGCGCGGCAAGTATGATGCTATTTTCAGAAGACGCACGATTACTTTATGGGATTACACCGGAAGCGCGCATCATTGATATTGCCGAGTCAAAATGCAAACCGGAGGAATTTTCGAACGAACCAATTAACGCAGTTCGCAAATTAAATTTTGATTATAAAAACGCAGACCTTTTTGAGGTAAATGAAGCATTCATCAAAACCGAGATTTCTTTTATCCGCGCGCTTAATGTGGACCCTGCAATCGTAAATGTCAGCGGAGGAGCTGTGGCATTGGGTCACCCGCTTGGCGCGTCCGGCGCGCGAATCATTGTTGCCCTGATTCACAATCTTAAGCGGCTTCACAAACGATACGGCATTGCCGCAATTTGCATCGGCGGCGGAGAAGCGCTTGCCATCGCGCTTGAGGTGCTGTAATGGGGCCGATTATCTTTCATATCCTGCTCGCGATGCTCTTTTTCATTCTTATCATGAATCCGTTTGATGTGATTACCAGAATATATTTGAAAGCAAGCGAATTGCGTCTCAAATGTATTTCACGGCGGGCTAAAAGATAAATACTCCTCGTAGCAAGCTACGAGGTATCAATAAGACACTTCACGCCTCATTGATACGTTGCGAGTAGCGGGGTATTTAATCTTTTTGGCTTCGCTCGGACAAAATACAAAAATTCGTTTTGTGTTTTGTTCCTCGCTCGCCAAAATAAAAAATGCCCGTTTCGACTGCGGTCGAAACGGGTTTTCATTTTATCCGTAAAAAATTATTTCAAAATTTTGAGATGCAGTTCTTTTAATTGTTTCTCGTCAACTTCGGAAGGCGCCTGCATTACCGAGGTCTCGCCGTTTGAAGTTGTAGGGAACGCCTGCACTTCGCGCAAAAATTCTTCTTCCGCAAAAATCATCATTAACCGTTCAATGCCCAAAGCAATGCCTCCGTGCGGCGGCGCGCCGTATCGTAGGGCATCCAGCATATGCCCGAATTGCTTTTCAATGTCTTCTTTTTTGTGTCCGATGATTTCAAACACTTTTTCCAAAAGTTCGGCTTTATGAATTCTGATTCCCCCGCCTCCGATCTCATGCCCGTTGCATACCAAATCATATTGTTGTGAAACAATGCTTCCGATGTTTTTTCCCGCAAGCAGATTTTCCTCGTCTTCTTTTCTGGGAGCCGTAAAGGGATTGTGCGAATATGTCCACTTGCCTTCTTTATCTTTTTCAAAAACCGGAAAATCCGTTACCCACGCGAACGCAAGCGTATTTTTTTTATCCGCATCCCGCATGTCAAATTTATCCGCGTTGAATTTCTGCAACGCTTCGGCATAGGTAAATCGCGGAAACGGTTTTTGCGTGACAGTTTTTCCGATTGATTCCGCGACAAACAAAACTACCTCTTCAACCAAACGCATCACATCCTCCCGTTCAACAAAACTCATTTCCAAATCAATCTGGCTGTGTTCAAATCCGCGGTCAGAGCGCAAATCCTCGTCGCGAAGGGCGCGCGCGACTTGAAAATATTTTTCAAAACCCGCAACCATTAACAATTGTTTGTATTGCTGGGGCGATTGCGGAAGCGCGTAAAATTTTCCGGGCTGAAGACGCGATGGCACCAAAAAATCGCGCGAGCCTTCAGGAGTCGCTTTGGTAAGCAGTGGCGTTTCTATTTCGTAAAACCCGCGCTCGTGCAAAAACTGGCGGAAGAGCAGAACTACGCGGCTTCGCAATATGATGTTTTTTTGCAGGCGTTCTCTTCGCAAATCAAGATAGCGGTATTTCAGGCGCACGGCTTCTTCAATATCCAACCCGCCCGTATCAAGCGGAAACGGGGGCGTCTGCGCCTCATTTAAAACTTCAATGTTCTCGGCCTGCAATTCAATCTGTCCGGTTTCAATTTCAGAATTTTGCATTCCCTTTGGCCGCTCCGCAATTTTCCCGACCACCGCAATCACCCACTCTTGGCGCAGACGCGATGCGATTTCGTATACTTCTTTTTCCGAAGGCGTAAAAACAATCTGCAAAATTCCGGAACGATCGCGCAAGTCAATAAAAATAATTTTACCGTGATCCCGCCTCACCGACACCCATCCTTTAACCGTAACGCTTTCTCCGGTTTTTTTAATTGTTTCCGAAATAAGGATTCGTTCCATAACTATCATCATACCTTAAATTTTTTAAAATACAAAAGCCCGTATCGCTTAAACAACAGCGATACGGGCGCAAAATAACTATTTATCTCCGGAAACTGAATGCCAAAATGTCTGCATATTTCTTCTTTGGTAACTTTTGGCAATCGGTTCAAAATCCTCATTATCTATATTTATCTGTCAAATGCCATCGTAGAATTACAAACCTCCCGTAAGATTGCCGAGAAAACTCGGCAGGGCAAACAGAAAAATTATCAGCGGTACGACAAAAAGAACAATCGTGGCAATCATCGTCCACAAAAAATATTTTCTGGTTTTTTCAACTGACGCAAAAATCTGCTCCAACAATTCCCGCTGTTTTTGAAGTTGTGATTTTGTTTCTTCGTCCATAACTATGGTTTATTGCGTTACGCCCTTTTAAATTTTTGACTTTACATATGAGATGATTCGTTCGCGGTTTTGCTTACTGCGCAATATGTGAATGATTGACGGCAGAACGGAAAGAAAAATAATAAGCAGAATGATTGGCAGAAGATATTTGTCAATGTTCGGAATTGCGCTTCCGAGCCAGTATCCGAGTAACGATAACCCGATTGACCACAATGCTCCGCCGATAACGTTATACGCAAGAAAGGTCTGATAGTGCATCATGCCGACTCCGGCCAAAATCGGCGCGAAGGTGCGGATAACCGGCATAAAACGGGCGAGCACGATTGTTTTTTTGCCGTGCTTCAGGAAAAATGCGCGCGATTGTTCCAGGTGGTCGCGATGAAAAAGCAAAGAATCCTCTTTCGTAAAAATTTTCGGACCCACGCGGTATCCGAACCCGTATCCGACGCTGTCTCCAAGCACGGCTCCGGCAAACGCGATTGCGCACAGCATCCAGACGTTCAAAAAATGCTGGGATGCCAAAAATCCTGCGGTAAAAAGCAAGCTGTCCCCGGGCAGAAAAAACCCGATGAATAAACCGGACTCCGCGAACAAAATTGCGAAAATCCCAAAATAGCCGACGGTTTTGATAAGAAATACGAGGTCCATATGTTTCAGTTCATTTCCTGATATTTTGACATGGCAATGAACTTAATTTATTCTATGCTCAATTTTTCGTTTTGTCCAAAGTAAGGCAAATCGAATTGATGCAATATCTCTTGCCGCCTTTATCGCGGGGGCCGTCGTCAAACACATGTCCCAAGTGCGCCCCGCACTTTTTGCAAAGCACTTCAATTCGGCGCACGCCCAAACTTGCGTCATCCTTCAAGATAATATTTTGCAAATTCGCGGGTTCGGTAAAACTCGGCCAGCCGGTGCCGGAATCAAACTTCGCGTCGGACGAAAACAATTCGCTCCCGCAAATCGCGCAATGATACATCCCCTGCTCGTGATTGTCCCAATATTCTCCCGTAAAAGGCGCCTCGGTTTCTTTTCCGCGCGCCACGCGATACAGCTCTTTGGACAATTCCTCGTCTTTTTTTATGTTCGATTCATTCATTTTTTTCGTTGCGTGCCAACAACTCCGCAAATTGTTCCTGCACCTTTTGCAATTTCGGATTAATCACGACTTCGCAATACGGATTTGTGTTTTTGTTGCGCGCGTAATAATCATGATGATACGATTCGGCCTCGTAAAAACGTTTCAATGGTTTTATTTCAGTCACGACAG
>JAGXAD010000041.1 GCA_018971745.1 Patescibacteria group bacterium | reverse complement strand
TCCATATTGAGACATGGCGCAATAGCTGATAAAGTGATAATATAAATATGGCTCAAATTTCCAAAAAACTTGGAGAGAACATTAAGCGCATACGGCTTCGCCGTAAAATGTCGCAAGGCGACATTTGCCGAGCGATAGATATGGACAGAAGCTATATGAGCGCGATTGAGGGCGGAAAGGTCAATGTTACTTTGGCTGTCTTGGAGAAGCTCGCCAAAGCGCTTGATGTTTCCGTTGATGAGCTTTTGAAATGAATATGAAATTTGAATTGGAAAAAATTTATCGCAATGTTCCAGACGATGAAATAATCGCCGACATAAAACGAGTGGCGGCTGAATTGGGCCAAGATTTTCTAACGATGAGCCAATATGGGAAACATGGAAAATTTGACAACTCAACGCCCAAAAGAAGGTTTGGCTCTTGGTCTAAAGCCACCGTTTTAGCAGGGCTCGGTAAAACAAAAATTCAACAAAATACTCGGCTTTCTGACGAGGAATTATTTAAAAATCTTGAGGAAGCGTGGACGAAACTTGGCAGACAGCCAAGAATATCAGAGATGGTGCCGCCCATTTCGGCGTACAATGCTGGCACTTACAAAAGACACTTCGGTAGTTGGATGAAAGCGTTAGAAATTTTTGTTGCTTACATCAACGCCGACAAAACAGAAGACGAAGCGGTGAGCAACGTGGAAAACGAAACGACCTCTGTTGATGAACTTTCCGGTCAAGTATTTAAGCACAAAACTAGGAGAGGAATATCGGACAGGTTGAGATTTAGGATTTTGATGCGAGACGGATTTACCTGCCAAAAATGCGGGCGTAGCCCGCGAAAGGAAAGAGATGTTGAGCTACATGTTGATCATATTACTCCGTGGTCAAAAGGTGGCGAAACTCTCCCCGAAAATCTTGAGACAAAATGTTCTCGTTGCAATTTGGGAAAAGGAAATGCTTTTAATGAATAAAATAGTATGACGAAATACGAAGCAACAACAAAAGACAACAAATGTATTTTCTGCGAGATAGCCGCGGGAAATATCCAAACGCCAGGAATATTTTGGGAAGACCAAGAATTTATGGCGTGGCTCGCCATTGACCCTAACACCGAGGGTTTTAGTTGCGTAATTCCAAAACAACATTTTGGAAGCGATGTTTTGAAAATGCCCGATGATGTTTTGCAAAAATTTATCATCGCTTCCAAGAAAGTTGCTAAAATTCTTGAAAATTATTTTGCGGATGTTGGGCGTGTTGGCCTGATGATGGAAGGAACGGGTATAGACCATGCCCATATAAAACTTGTTCCTATGCATGGCACTGAAAACTTGAAGAAAGGTGTTTGGAAGCAAGTTTTGAGCGGAAAAGAATTTTGGTTTGAAAAATACGAGGGTTGGATTTCTTCCGGTAGCGGACCAATGGCTGACCCCGAAGAATTAAGAAAACTTGCTTCCAAACTTATTGAAAGTCAAAAATAATCGCGCCATGAAACCTCAATTTACAATCGGTATTTTCGGAATCATATTTGATGAACAAAAACGAGTGTTGCTTTGTCATCGGCGCGACTATGATTTGTGGAATTTGCCCGGCGGGACTTTGGAAAACGGAGAATCGCCGTGGGACGGCGTAAAAAGGGAAATTAAAGAGGAAACCGGTTTGGACGCTGAAATTGAAATTTTGGCGGGAGTTTACAGCAAACCAGATAAAAACGAAATTGTTTTTTCTTTTGTCTGCAAAGTGATTGGTGGCGAAATTACGCTCAACGACGAAGCAGACAAAATAGAATATTTTGAGATTGATAAACTCCCGCCCAAAATTTCACAAAAACAAGTGGAGAGAATCAAGGATTTTATCGAAAATCCCGATAAAACTATTTACAAAGTCCAAACCGGTAAGTCATCAATTGAATTGATTAAGGAAGGCAAGTTATAATAAATTCACTTGCGGCGTGCCAGCTTCGCTGGCCTGAATGTCGGCGGCTTTCAAAGCGAGGGCGCGGCGGAAGGGGGGTGTGGGGGGAATTCCGCCGCGCCCGAGCGTTCCGCCGGAGCGAAGCGGAGGCGGGCTAGTTTCGTTCAAAATGGTTTCGCGCAAAGTTTAGAATATCCCAACATTTTTAAGCCGCCTTATGATAAGGCGGCTTAAAAAAAAAACGAACGTCCCGAGAAGAATCGGTTTTGCTTCCGACAGCAAAACCCTGGGTGAAAACGGAGCAAAGATATTTACTCCGTTTTTGCTCGTTCGATCCCTCCCGAGGTTCATTAAATTTCCGGCATAGCCGGAAAAACATTAACGTCCCCGAGAGGAATCGAACCCCTATTTGAAGCTCCGCAAGCTTCCGTCCTGTCCGTTGAACGACGGGGACATAATTTTATAATCCGAAGCGGCGTGAAAGAATTTCGGTCAAGGTTTCTTCCTGTTTTTTTTCCGGAATGAATTTGACAAGCAGTTCGCGGAGTTTGACCGGGCTGGTTTCGCCCAGCGGAATTTTTAAGAAAGGCATCAGCGTTTTTTTGCTTTCCAAGCTTAACTCTTTTATGCGCGGCGGGTCAAAAAAAATCCAGAACGATTGCAAATCCTGAAATTCGTACAACCGGGTCTGTACGGTAACGCCGCGCACGGAAACTGCAAAATCAATCATCCGGCTTGGCCGGTGAGCGTACGCATACCACACAAAACCAAACAGCAGAATAATAATCGCAAAAAGATAGTTTTGGGCGTATACGGCATAGCCGAGCAGAGCGAGCGATCCCGCGCCAAGCCACAGTTTCGCGTCAGCCGTTGGAATTTCGTTTTGATGTTCTGGGGCAGACCACGAAAGCAAGGGTGCGAACGGAGTTTCTGAAATCATAGGAGTATTAGACATATTTTGCGTTTTGATTTTTTGCGTTGGTTCGGCTATTTCTTTTTTTGCGGCTTCCGGCAGATTTTTTGTCTGCGCCAACTTGGCATTTGGAAAAAATGTCGGCGCACTTCGCAACGCGCCGGTTGCGGAAGCGTTTGTTTTCACAACGCGAATTGGTTTTGCGTATGTTTGATTTGCAAAAGAAATTTTGCTTTTTGCGTTTCGCAATTGCTGCGGCCATGTTGTCACGGAAGAAACAGTTTGTTGCTGTTCCGCGTGCCCTTTTTTTATTTTTTTCAGGTCAATGACTTTTTGCTGCATACGATTTTTTTATTCGTTCCTTACATTTTGCCCCTAACGGGATTCGAACCCATGTACCGGGCTTGAAAAGCCCGTGTCCTAGGCCTCTAGACGATAGGGGCGACCTATTTTTTATATCATAAAACATTGCGGTTTGCAAAGAAAATATGCTATGGTGTGGCATATGCCCCGCAGTGAAACTTCGGATTGCTCGCTCACAGCGAGCAACTCAGAAATGTAAGGCGGGGTAAAGATAATTTAATTAACTCTTTGGTTATAAGCAAAATTGAATTTTTTATAATCCGAAGTTCTACTGCGGGGTATGCGCATACTTGCCATAGAAACAAGCTGTGACGAGACCGCAATTGCGATTGCGGATTTTTTTGGCGGAAAAAACAAGCCGCAGATTAAAGTTTTATCAAACATGGTTTCCTCGCAGGTTGCTTTGCACGCAAAATTCGGAGGTGTCGTGCCGAATTTGGCAAAACGGGAACACCAACGCAACCTCGTTCCTCTTCTTCTTTCGGCATTTCAAAAAGCCGGATTGCTAAATTCAAAAATCAAAAATCAAAAATCAAAATTACAATCTAAAATTCAAAATGTAGAAAAGATTTTGGAACGGGAGCCGGAACTTCTCAAACGATTCAAAAAATATGTTTTGCCTTTGTCAAAGCCGAAAATTGACGCAATTGCCGTAACATACGGCCCCGGGCTTGCTCCCGCGCTTTGGGTCGGGATTAATTTTGTCAAAGCGCTCGCACATTGGTGGAATGTGCCGCTGATTCCGATGAATCATATGGAGGGGCATCTCTTTTCCGCTTTTTTGCAAAAAGAAGAAAAAAATTCTAAATTCAAGATTCTAAATTCTAAATTCCCGGCGTTGACGTTGCTGGCAAGCGGTGGGCACACGGAATTGATTTTGATGAAAGGATGCGGAAAATATAAAATAATCGGCGAGACATTGGATGATGCGGCGGGCGAAGCGTTTGACAAAGCGGCGCGGCTTCTCGGGCTTGGGTATCCGGGAGGACCGGCAATTGCCGCGTTGGCGGCAAAAATTCAAAATGCAAAATTCAAAAGTCAAAATTACAATTCAAAATTTAAAATTAGATTTCCCCGCCCCATGCTCAATAGCAAAGATTATAATTTTTCGTTTTCAGGATTGAAAACCGCAGTGCTTTATTTTTTGCGCGATCATCCAAGCATCGCAAAAAGCAAAACGGGCAGAGCCGCAGTTGCAAAAGAATTTCAGGACGCGGTGGTTGAAGTGCTGGTCGCAAAAACTATTCGCGCCGCGAAAGCATGCAAAGTAAAAACGATTTTGCTTGGCGGCGGGGTCGCGGCAAACCGCTTGCTTCGCGAAAAATTGCAAGACGCCGTGCGGGAAAACTTGCCTCATGTTTCATGTTTCATGCCGCAGGCATCACTGACCGGCGACAACGCTTTAATGATTGCGTTGGCGGCGTATGTTTCAGGCAAGAAAAAAACTCCGACTGCGGTCGGAGCTGAAGCGAATTTGCGTTTAGGTTAGTTTGAAAAAGAATGAGGACAGTTTAGACATTTTGGCGAATGTTCAACGCCTCAAATCTTTAATTAATCTTTAACTCTATTAAAGACCGGACGGACTTTATGCCGTTCATGGTTTTTCATTTTTTCTCCTTTCCGTCTTTTTCTTCAATTTCATCGCGCAGCGAATTTTTAAATTCTCTGATCCCCTTGCCAATGCCCCTGCTATTTCCGGGAGCCGTTTTCCCCCGAAAATTACAAGAGCGATAATCAGAATCACAATCAGCTCCGGCATGCCAATGTCAAACATATTATTTTTTCTCCACGATTTTTGTTAAGGTCCAGCATAATCATTATATACAAGCGGATTTTTTTGTCAGGTATTGGTTGGCAAATTAAAACCTCCAAAAATTTTTCGGAGGCGTTTTTTTATTTTAGCTTTGCGGTAAATTGGCAGAATGATCAATCGGGCCGGTGTCACGGATAATGCAACGCGGGGCGCTCCAGGTGAGGATAATCCCCTCCGGCGTTCCAATGCCTGCGGCGCGCGGGTCGCCCGAGGGTCCGAACCAGTGATTTTGCGGCGCGCCCGTGGTACGCGCGCGGATGCCAACATAGGTCGTGCCGTTTACGGTTTCGCCGATGATGCGATCAATAAATTCTTGGTCGCGCGAAACCACGGCGGCGGTAAGATGGTTTCGCATTCGCTCACACAGTTCCAAAAGAATTTGAATCTGGTCGTCCGTATACTCGGTTACCACCTGTACAGGGCCGAAGACTTCAGTAGTTACGAGATCAAAATATTTCGGTGAAGCAATATGTTCTATTGGCACGAATACCGCGGTTGGCTCAATCGCGCCGTAACATTCGGGTATGTTGTGTTGTCCGGCAAGCGGCTTGCCGCCAAAAAGAATTGTGGCTCCCGGAATTGCGGCAAGTTTCCAAATGTGCAAAAGCAATCTGTCCGTGCTCCAGGTAATCAACGGACCAATGGTCAGGTCATCAAGTTTTCGCGTTGCGGCGCGCGCTTCCGTTTTTTTCCAGAGAGTATCGCCCCAATTTTTGTGTTTGAACACAATGGACTGGGCGGAACATTTTTGCCCGCTTGCAGCGTACGCGTCTTGGTCGCATTGCCACGCGACATAATCTTCGTCTTCCGGATGATAATCGGGTCCGAGAATTTTCCAATCAAAACCCGCGTCTTCCAGGCGCACTTTCCCTTGTACAAGGGATGCGATTTTTCCCGCAACTTCGTTTGATCCGGTAAATTGCACGAGGCGGATAACATCTTTACCAAGCTTCAGCAGTTCATACATCGCTTGTCCGTCGCAGTGAATTAGGTCAACATCCGTTTTCGGCAAGCCGCATGCGTGCAGAAGCCGTATGAATTGTTCTATGACCAAGCCGGTTCGTTTGTCCGGTTTTACCAGCGGCCGGTTGCCCATATAGAGCGCCCCCATCATATGGAGCGCCGGAATTTCAAGCGGAAAGTTGAACGGAGCAATAATAACGACCGGACCAAATGGCCAGGGATAATTGCGCGGCTCCTGCCCCGCATGATCGCCCGGCGTGCTTGTTGAGCGCGCAAGAAATCGCACCTGATCCCCGCTGAAATTCTTCAGGAATTGTTTGACGACCGTTACTTCTCCCGCGCATTGCGCATTGGATTTTGGCATAACCGATTGAATCAGGCGCGCAAAATGGTTTGCTGTGTCCGGATTGTCAAGCACGGTTGTGGCCCGAAATGAAACTTCGCCAAGCATGCGGTAACGCTCAACATTTTTGAAAGGATTATGCAATCCGCTTTTGGGGCATGACCGAAGGCCGGCGAGAAACGGTTCAAGCTCGCTTATGTCGGTATCAGGACGAACCAATAACGGTCCACCCGTGAGCGGATCGATAACCTCAACAAAGTTTTTGGTTTTTCTCCATTCGCCGCCAACAAGGTTTTCAAGAAACAGCATATTACGCTGGTTCATTTTTGTTTCCTCCTTTTTGGGTTTGCGGTTTTTTGTTTTGGCTGCGGCGCTGGTTGCCTGCGTTGTTTTTGTTTCTGCAATTACCGTTGTTTCTGCCAGAGTACGGCTCCGTCTCGGCATTCCACCCGTTCAACGTCAAGATAGGAAAATTTTATTT
>JAGXAD010000173.1 GCA_018971745.1 Patescibacteria group bacterium | reverse complement strand
TCAATCCAAAGCGCGTCCGCAACAACATTCCCGAATCCGAACGATGCCTTTTCAAACCATTCCGGAGGCGGCAAGGGCAGCTGTACGCCAATGTCATTCCACGGCTCAACGCGCGAGACGCGTTCGTACGAAATTTCGGCGTCGATTGAACCGAACAAAAAAACCGCCGCCAGCATAAACGAAAAAATCGGGCGCCGCATAATGTTTTGAAACGCAAAAACCGGCATATCAATACTCTCTTTGCTCAAAAATAATTGATGTGAGAACAAAAAGAAACAAGCCGTACGCGACGCCGTACCCGAGCGCCAGCAAAATTTGTTGTGCGTCAGGCGTAATGCCGTAGACAATTTCGTTGCGAATATTAAATTTTTCAAAATTCGGAAACAAATAATACAGCGCGTACAAGCCGTACCGCGCGATAAAAGAATTTTGCTTTTCAATCACGCCGCGAAATACGGTTGCGGAATGCCCGACAAAAAATAACGTTATCGCATAGACCGACGCGAGAATCGGCGAAGTAAAACTTGAAAACAACATGCTCGCCAAAAGAATCAGCATGGTTTCCAAAAATCCGAACGCAATCGCAAGCGCCATTGCCGGAACCCCCGCGAAGCCGTGCGCCTGCCAAAAGACAACCGCAAAAAAAACCAGCGACGAAAAAACGGTAACCAGCGCATTCGTCATCCCGAGCCCGAAAAATTTTCCTAAAATAATTTCGTGCTTTCTAATTGGTTTCGGCACAATCATAAAAAATGTTTTTTGCTGAATTTCTTTATGCATAAGATTTGCTCCGACAAACACCGCGATAAACAGCTGAAGGAAAAAAATCAGCGCAAGCCCCATATCTTCGATAATTGCTTTATCCTGTTCCAGCGAAATTGAACCGACAAACAAGGAAAAAACAATCATGACAAGCGCAAACACAAACACGGAAAGCAAAATCCGATCACGCATTGATTCGCGATAAGCATTCAGAGTAATTGACCAAATTCGTTGAAACATAAGTGAAATTCAAAAGTCAAAATTCAAATCTCAAAAATTAAAATGAACGAAAGAAAATTTTTCTTTCGGAAAAATTTCCCATCCGAAATTTTGCATTTTGACTTTTGCTTTTTGATTTAAGCGCGTAATATTTCATATCCTATGAACCCGCGGAGGCGTGGTTTTTGATTCTGAATTTATTTACCGAATGAACAAACGCCTCTTCAAGACTGGAAAAATCGTTTTTAATATTTCGCACCGGACCAAACGCAACCAATCTTCCGTTATCAACAATGCCAACCTCGTCGCAAATTTCCTCCACATCCGCCAGAATGTG
>JAGXAD010000040.1 GCA_018971745.1 Patescibacteria group bacterium | reverse complement strand
AAGTTTGTTGTTGCATTGTTCTTTGTTTATCAAAACAAAGAGAGAAATTGGGATTGGCGTAAAGCCCGAGCGTAGTTGAATTTTTCATCCCGCCGCGCGAACTTAAAATTCGTAAAGCGGGATGAAAAATTCTTGTTGCGTATGACTCGTCAGGCTCCAGATTCAATGCCAACTTTCGTTTTTGTTTTGATGTAATTATTATTTTTGATTATCTTCTTCCCTTGATTAAATATTTTTGCGATTCTTCTTCCAAATCGGTAAAATCATCCGCGGCTTCTTTTAATTTTTGCGACGCGGATCTGCCGAAGGCAATGACTTCAACTTGGTTTCCTTGATTGCGCAGATACTCAATAAGCGGCACATAGTCGCCGTCTCCGCTGACAATGACCACCACATCAACGGATTGCGCCAGGCGCACCGCGTCAATCGCAAGCCCTACGTCCCAGTCCGCTTTTTTCAGTCCCCCGGGGAAAATCTGCAAGTCTTTAATTTTCGTTTCAATGCCGATTTTGACCAGGGCGTCAAAAAATCCTTTTTCTTCTCCGGTCTCGGTGCGGATGACGTATCCCATGGCGCGCACGAGTTGCCGCGCCGCGGTTGCGGTTTTTAAGACCTCTTTGAAATTTACCCGGCTGTGGTACAAATTTTTCGCCGAGTGGTACAGGTTTTGCACGTCAATGAGCACGGCAACCCGCTGGTTTTTATGTTTGATGACGCTCATAAAAAAATTCAAATCTCAAAATTCAAAAGTCAAAATTTAGGGACAAATTTTTCCGTACGCGTACGGAAAAATTATTTTTCTTTATTTCTTTAGCCCAAGTTTTTTGATTAATTTTTGGTGGCGCGTGGGATTATGTTTTGCCAAATAATCCATCAGTTTTTTCCGCGAAGCAACCATACCCAAAAGTCCCCGGCGCGAGTGGTTGTCTTTGGAGTGCTGTTTGAGGTGTGCGGTCAGCCGTTTGATTTCTTCGGTAAGCAAGCTGATTTGCACTTCGGCTGATCCGGTGTCTTTTTCGTGCGTCCTGAATTTTTCTATGATTTTTGTTTTTTGTTTGGTTTGCAGCATAGTTGTTATTTTTTCGAAGGCATCGCATAAAGATCTTCAAGGTCTTTTACGCGCCGTTTTAAGTCAGCGATTTCATAATCGTGTTTTTTGATAAGAGCATTTTCTATTCTATCAAGGCGGTTTTCAATTCCGTCAAATCGTTTATCTACCTCATTAAATCGTTCGTCGGTATGGTCAAACCCGCGCTTGGTCATGTGCGCAAGTTCTTCCACCGCGGAAAGCGTTTTGTCTTTTTGGGTTTGAGCCGCCTTTTTCATATGCAATAACCATAGCATACGCCGATTTTTTTTGCAAATAATAAATAAAAAGAGCGTTTCGCGACGCTCTTCAAATCACCACATGTTTATAATTAATCTTCGGGGAAAACCATAATTGGGCCGCGCCCAAGTATCTTTAATAATTTAGCTTCTTCTTTTTCGACGATTTCTCTACGATATCTCTCTTCCCAGAAAGCAGTAAGATATGCAGCATGGAGCCGTTCCGCGCGAATTGTCCAAAGCAATTCATCGTGTTTGCTTGGGACGGTAATGATTACATTTTTAAATGTAGCATAATCTCCGTAAGAATTACGCTGCCGTTCAAATGAAAGAGACATCCCTTTTTGAGTTGGGTCAACCGCGAATTTAATGTCGTCCCACAACACAAGAACATTTTGATTATTTAATTCCATACTATTAGTATCTTTGATAACTTTTTTAAAAGAAACCAATAATATCAAGTGCGGGGTTTCATAGTTTCTTGCTTCATCTTGCGCCAAATCCAAGATTGTATAGGCGTTTGCGAGAGATCCACTAAACCCATTTATTGATGAACTGAGAATAAAATGCGCTTCGGCAAAGGGAGATTTTTCTACGACGATTTTTTCTGCGGCACCGGCATATGTTCCACAAGCAAGAATTCCTAAAAACAGAGATACGACAAGGGCTTGTTTCATGTCCTTTTTCCCCTGGGTTTGTTTAATTGTTAAGAAGCACAGTCAAAATATTATCATAACCGTTGATTTTTTGTCAAGCTAAAATTTAGCGAGTGGCCGAAATTAATGTTTTTTCCTTTTTGCATTTCACATAAGCGAATTTTTAAGAAACAATGCTTCGGGAACATTGTCCGTTATAATGCGGCTGATTCCGTAATCCAGAAATTCCTGCATATCAATGCGATTGTTAATAACGCCGGCAACGATTTCTTTGTTGCGGCGGCGGATAAGCCGCACAACAAACGGAAGTAAAAAAGAAAAACGCAAAAATAAATTTCTTTCTTTGGGCGAAGTCCAGCCGAGCATAATAATGTGAAACGGTTGTATGATTGCGCGCATCACATCAATTGGGGTTCGCGGAATTAGGCCGACGCGGATTGTACAGCGTTCCGCAAGATGCAGAAGAGCCCTTGCGTGTTCAGGAAATCCTATGCAAGTTATTTGTTCGCGCATTTGCATTTCGTCCATAAGCCGAATTAGTTTTATGAGAAGCATTGGGTCGCTTTCTTTCAGTTCAAGAAAACATTGCTTGTTGGTTTTTTTGAGAAGCAGAAAAACTTCTTCAAGGCGGGGAATTTTATATGGCGTTTGCAAGTCGTTGAAACGGGTATCGCGGATGACTTGATTTGTTTCGCGCGTTATCGGGTCGTGGTGTATGAGGGGTACTCCGTCTTGCGACATGCGAAGGTCGCATTCTATGCCGTCGCATTTTTGTTCTTCAAGGGCGTATTGAAATGCTTCCATGGTATTTTCAAAGTTCGTGTGGTGATAGCCGGAATGCGATCCGCGGTGCGCGTATACTTCCATTTGTGTTTCTCCGTGCTGCCAAAATTACCTACATTTTTTGTAACACGCCCGCGTGATTTTGTGAAGTGAGTTAATATTGTGCGACATTCGTGGTAAACTGAACATATGACTCTAAAAGAATTGCATAAACAATTTTTGGAATATCTGGAAATTGAAAAAAACCGTTCTTTGAAAACGGTTGAAAATTACGACCGCTATGTTAGAGCGTTTTTGAAATTCAGCGGGGCAACAAAACCGGAAGACATTACCGAGGATGTCGTGCGAAAGTACAGAATGCATTTGAATCGCCTGCAAACCGCAGGAGGCGGCTCCCTAAAAAAACAGACGCAAAATTATTATCTGATTGCTTTGCGGAATTTTTTGGCGTACGCGGCAAAGCGGAATATCGCAACGCTTTCGCCCGAGCGGATTGAGCTTGGCAAAATGCCCTCTCGCCAAGTTGAATTTTTGGAGGGCGACGAGTTAAATCGTCTGCTTGCCGCTCCGAAAGGAAACAACATTTCGGCGCTGCGCGACCGCGCAATGCTTGAACTTTTGTTTTCAACCGGGCTTCGGGTTTCGGAGTTGTGCTCGCTCAATCGTGATTCCATTAATTTGAATCGCGACGAATTTTCCGTGCGCGGCAAGGGCGATAAAATCCGCGTGGTATTTTTGTCTGACGGCGCAAAATTGGCGTTGAAAAATTATTTGGACAAACGGGACGATGTTGATTCGGCGCTCTTTGTTCAGCATCGCGCCGGCTCCGCAAAAAAAGAAAATTTGCGGCTCACACCTCGCTCAATCCAGCGCCTGATAAAAAAATACGCGGCCGAAGCCGGCATCGCAAAAATAGTTACGCCGCATAAATTGCGCCATTCGTTTGCCACGGATTTGCTGTACGCCGGAGCCGATTTGCGCTCGGTTCAGGCGCTTTTGGGGCACGCTAATATCACGACCACGCAAATTTACACGCACATTACGGACAAGGGTCTTCGCGAGGTGCACAAAAAATTCCACGGGAAAAACAGAAATTAAAAATTGGCGTATCGGCGCCAATTTTTAAGTTATCATTTTAAACTGCGCCCAGCAGGATTCGGTCACGACTTTTCGCTGCGCGAAAGTCGCGACCCTGCCTCGCGTGCCGCTATAAGCGGCACATGCTCCGGCTTTCGAATCGTTGGCGCGCGCAAAGCAGTTTGCGCGCTCTGGCCGCGTTTCACTTTGTTCAATGCGCCCAGCAGGATTCGAACCTGCGACCATCTCCTTAAAAGGGAGCTGCTCTGCCGGACTGAGCTATGGGCGCGGAATTTTCGTAACATAGCAATTATACACAACATTACAGGAAAAATAAACGCCTCAAGCCGGATTTGCCTGAGGCGGGTTGAGTTGATTTTTATAATATTCAATAAGCGGAGCAAGCGTCAATTCCGCATTGGGCGTGAAGGTGCGGGTAACTTTTTGGAAGTCGCCCGCCTCGAATGATTCCATGCTTAGGCTCGGTGGCAGCCAGTTTGGTTCGGAAACGATGATATTGGTTTGGGGATAGAGTTTCCGCATAATAGATATTTCATCTTTTTCTACGGAGTGGTGGAGCAGGTTGAAGCCGTATACCAATAGGTGGGGAAATCGTTTATGAAGTATGCCGGAAATTGATTCTTTGGTACGGTCCGATTGGCATCGCACCACAATAATAGTATTGCATCCATCATCAATAGCTTTTTTGATGGGAAGGGGCCGTTTGTAGCCGCCATCCGCATAGATGCCGTATTCGCCGTGGCGCTTTAAGATTACATACGGGAAAATTCCAAGCGGAGAAGCAGCCGCTTTAATGGCAAGAGATAAATTGATTGGGTCTTCAAGCATTTCCGGATCGTTTTTTGAAAAATACGTAATTTTGCCTGAGGGAATGTGGGTAGTTGCCACAATAAATTCTTTTGGTTGTTCAATCAATTTTTTTGTGTCAAGCGAGGCAATAATTCTTAACAGGCCGTCATCGCGATATATTGTTTCCGGCATGCCAAGTTTTTTGATAAAATAGAGCGCGCTTTGAAATTTGAATATTGACGAAGGTTTCTTTAAAGAAAAAAACACATCAAAGATACGGTCAGCCCTGCAATCCTCAATAAGGAATGCCGCGCCCGTGATTGCGCCTACTGAGTTGCCGATTATCTCATCCACGGGGATATTATTTTGTTCAATGACGCGAAGCGCGCACGCATGGCATATGCCGCAAAATCCGCCTCCGCAAAGAATAACCGCGGTCTTTTCCGGTTTTACCGTAAGGCCGTTTGGGAGTTTTTCCATGTGTTTTTCCCGATTGTCAAAGAAGTTTCTTTGATTGCATCGTAGCACATTTGCGTTAAAATTCAAAACCCCTCCGTTCACGAACGGAGGGGTTTTGAATTGACTGATGCAACGACAATTTCAAGTTTTTCTTTGTCAGTATCTATTTTGATTATATTTCATACGAATTATCAATTTCTATTTTTAGGGAAAAGAAAAAATATAAGATTTGTCGCAAGTTAACCCTATCATATCAACTTGTTTGTTGAGAGTGATCGAGTCAGTCCTTTTCGCAACCTCGGGAGATATTAAAGATTCCAGAACAGGCAATGTGTTAACAATACAGGTAAGTTTCCGATCTATTATGATTACTCGTATCCACAAAAATATAACAAAGAAAATTATGCAAAAAAGTATCAAAGGTTTTACGAATAAATTTTGTATTATAATAGACCACATGCGTATTTTGCCCATTTCTTTATTAACTTGTTGCGTTATTTCAGACATGGTTTTTGGTACAGATTACTTAATAAAAACTGACCCTAATAATTTTTATAATTACATAGAAATTAAAAAATTTTCTTCCCCCAAAATTAAAATATGGTTCGAGCCGATATTTTTTACTCTTTGATAATTTTTGCGGTCAGCGAGAATCGAACTCGCGCCTGCTCCTTGGCAAGGAGCCGTCCTGCCACTAAACCATGACCGCTTCATTCACTATTTTGTATTTGCCGGGGGGCAGAATCGGACTGCCGACGCCATGCTCTTCCAAAAGAGTTGGACTATATCATCACCCGCCAAAAATTTGTTTTACAAAATTTTGGCGGGGTCGGGCGCTTCCCGTCCGCGCAATCGCGGAAAGTACTCCCCTAAGGGATAGTCTCTACACCTTCTCCGATTTGGTTCGGAGCTTGGCTCGGGGTTCGCGATAATGCATTCCCCGAATTCACCCGATGTTTCATCACCCATTACTGGGTGAAGGCCCGAAGACCCAGGCATGCGCTCTACCACTGAGCTACCCCGGCAATATAAACGCACCGTTAATCTTATCAAAGAAGATATTTTTTTTCAACAAGCGTGACCGGTAGAGCAAATTATGCTATACTTATTGCGTATGGATATTTGCAAGTTGTGTAAAAAGAAATTTAAAGATTATCAGAATAAAATGCGGACTCGTTGCGGCGCATGCAATACCAAAATAAGAAGGTATCGGGCAAAAGCGGCCGCAATTAAGTATTTGGGAGGAAGGTGCACAAAATGCGGATGGATCGGTAATCAAGCCGCTCTTCAGTTCCACCACAAAAATCCAAAAGAAAAAGATTTTGTTCTCGGTAATGTTGCAAACAAAAGCTGGGATTCTATAAAAGCAGAAATGCAAAAATGTATTTTATTGTGCGCAAATTGCCACGCCATTGAGCACAGCACAAAAAACGGAAATAAATTTTTTAAGGAAGCTCTTCGTTATAAAGGTAGGAAACTTGAATTTTAAAAATTTTCAATAATTATCTTTTTGCGCGGGTCCGGTCAATTGCGGTGAGATGCTGTTTTCTCAAACGAACCGAGAGCGGAGTAATTTCCAGATATTCGTCCTCAGCCATAATTTCAAGCCCGCGCTCAATCGTGAGCTTCAGCGGAGGAGTCAGAGTTATTGCTTCGTCCGAGCCGGCGGCGCGCATATTC
>JAGXAD010000172.1 GCA_018971745.1 Patescibacteria group bacterium | reverse complement strand
TCGCCCGCAATTTATGACGAACTTCTTGAATAATTTCTTCGTCCGGCTCCCCCGTGACAAAATCAAATTTTTCATACGGTATTACCACAAAATACCCGCGCAACTTTTTTCCGACCACGGCTTCGTAATTTTTAATCTTCGCATGAAATGTCTGCAAATGGCGCGAAAAATGACTGTTAAAAAGCTTGCTACTGCCGCTTTCCTTCACTTCAACGGCGGGAAAAGCAATGCTGTCGGTATCAACGATTGATAACGAATCTTCCCGCGAGAACGCGCCCTTCACCTGAACTGCGCTTTCAGCGTCAATCCACATATCAATGGCGCGAAACGCATCCTCACTGGGGTGGCTCAAAAACGGCTTTTTCCCCAATGCCTCAAAAACTTTCATCAATGCAACGCCGCTCAAAACGCTTCTCCTCAACTGATGCATTATTTTAAGGTGGCTGCTTGTTTCAGCGTTTCGCTCCAGTGCTTCCCAAAAAACGGAAAGAAATTCTTTATCGCGAGCATTATGCCTGACAAAATCAGAAAGCAAAAATTGATATTCAGTAAGACTTTGCACTCGTTGCCCAACCTCCTCATTCCAGCCATCCTTCTTGTGTGTATCCAAAAATTTTTGCGTTTCAAAAAAAGAATTAAGGCCGAACAATATCTCAATTCCTTCAAGTTGGTCGGAATAATTTTCCTCATAATACTTTTTTAAACTCGCGATTTCTTTTGCGTTGTTATCCCGAAACGCCTGAAACAGCCGTTTCTGCATATTTTCTTGTTCCGTCATTTCTTTCGCAGATGCATACTTCCTTCTTAAAACTTCTTCCCGCGCAATTTTGTTGTCGTACGAAAATCCGTACTTTTCCTGCCACCAGGCATTACGGGCGCGATGCAATACGCCATGCTCATTCAGCGTAAGCGCTTGCCCTTCTAAATGTTTCTCAACTAACGGCCTGACCTCTTCCGGAAATAAAACCAGATCATCGTGCATCTCCGATAACTCGTACTGTTTGGGAGATTTTTGTTTTTCCGGCGGTTTTACAATAAATGTTTTTTCTTTTTCCATATATTTTTTGTAACACAGAACAAGGTTTTGCGCCAAATTAAAATGCAGCGGCTACGATACGCATTGTTATATCACAAAATTGATAAGTTTGTTCGGAACAAAAATGATTTTTTTCTGAGTTTTACCTTCTAAATGTTTTGCAACGCTTGTGTTTGTTCGTGCGGCTTTTTCCGCATCGTCTTGCGATACGCCTACTGGCAACGAAATAGTTGCGCGCGTTTTGCCGCTCACCTGCACCACCAAATCAAATTTCTTTTTTTCAATCAGTG
>JAGXAD010000039.1 GCA_018971745.1 Patescibacteria group bacterium | reverse complement strand
GAGCGGTTCACGGTGTATTTGTGATTTTCAGTCGGCAACGGAACCGGCCCTACCACCTCAACCCCTTGGCGGCGCGCGGTCTCAACAATCTGCTTGACTGACGCGTCAATAATTTTATTGTCGTACGCGCGAACTTTAATGCGGATGCGCTGCCCGCCAGCAGTTTCTTCTTTTTCTTTTGTTTTGACAGCCGTTTTTGTCGCCATAATTGTTTGCTAAAGAACTTATATCACAAACTGCAAAATATTATTTCGTAATTTTCGTAACCACCCCCGCCCCAACGGTCTTGCCTCCCTCGCGAATGGCAAAACGCTGTTTTTCCTCCAATGCGACCGGCACGATCAATTTCACGACAAATTTTACGGTGTCACCCGGCATAACCATTTCGGTTCCGGCAGGCAGAGTTACTTCGCCCGTAACATCGGTGGTGCGGATGTAGAATTGCGGCTTGTATCCGGCAAAAAACGGAGTGTGCCTGCCGCCTTCCTCTTTGGTCAAAATGTACACTTCCGCGTCAAATTCCGTATGCGGCGTAACTGATCCCGGCTTTGCCAAAATCTGGCCGCGCTCCACATCGTCTTTTTTCAAACCGCGAAGCAAAATGCCTGCGTTATCTCCGGCCAGTCCCTCGTCAAGCGACTTGTTGAACATTTCTATGCCCGTAACAATAGTTTTTTGCGTGGGCCGCATGCCAATGACTTCAACTTCCTCGTTCAATTTCACTTTGCCTCTTTCAATTCTTCCGGTGACAACTGTGCCTCGTCCTTCAATAGAGAAAACATCTTCCACCGGCATCAAAAACGGCTTGTCGGTTTCGCGGACCGGATCCGGAATAAACGAATCCAAGGCGTCCGCCAATTCCAAAATCGGCTTTGCCCATTCGTCATCCGCCGAAGTCGCCTCAAGCGCTTTCAAGGCAGAGCCGCGGATTACCGGCGTAGTGTCCCCGGGAAATTCGTATTTTTTCAAAAGTTCGCGCACCTCAACTTCAACCAAATCAATCAGCTCCTTATCCTCAACCATATCAACCTTGTTCAAAAACACAATCAAAGAAGGAACGCCTACTTGGCGCGCAAGCAAAATGTGCTCTCTGGTCTGCGGCATGGGACCGTCAACCGCGGATACGACCAAAATCGCACCGTCCATCTGCGCCGCACCCGTAATCATGTTTTTGATGTAATCGGCGTGCCCGGGCGCGTCAACATGCGCGTAATGCCGCTTCGCGGTTTCGTATTCGGAATGGTGCAGCGCAATCGTAATGCCGCGCTCTTTTTCTTCGGGCGCGTTGTCAATGTCTTCAACTTTTTCCACGCGCGCGTTGTATCCTTTCAACGAAAGAACTTTGGTAATTGCCGCGGTAAGCGTAGTTTTACCGTGGTCAACATGTCCGATAGTGCCCACATTCACATGCGGTTTTGTTCTGTCAAATTTTTCTGCCATGTTTGCTTGTCCTCCGGCCAATTAAGCCAGTGCAGGAGGTATGTTAAATGAATAATTGCTTTTATTTGCTTATAAAAACTATTATTTGTGCCGTTTTTAGAAAATTTACGACAACAAAACTAATGCTATCAAAACAACAAAAAAGAGTCAACCCCGCCCTTTTGGCAATGTATAAATTAATTCCTTGCCAAAAGGGCGGGGTCAAGAGACCTTTTTTGTGAAAAAACAACGAGTATCAAAGCGGCAAATCCTCAAGCCGAATATGGATTGTTTCCTCGGGCATAACATCATAACGCTCCGCCACGGACAAGCCGCGGATAAACTCGTCTTCCGTGTTTTCCGAACTTGCCCCATCCATACCGTAGGTATGTGTGGGGTTTAAATCAGCAAAACCGACTTTTGGTTTTTGCGGAAACGCGGGCCGTTCAGCCGAATGTTTTAACATCGCCTCGTAATCTTCATAGTGCAACAAAACATACGAGGGCTTGTTGTCCTCAATAAAAATGTATTTGTCGCCTTTTTTCAGAAACTTTTTGAATTGCTCAAACATGTCATTATCACAATATCACTTTTTATTTTTCATGACAAACGCTTGACAAGGATTTTGAGATTTGCTACTATAAAAATGCGCATGCCTCGTATACATAGCGTACAAAAGAGGACACCACATTTCAAAGTTCTTTTTACAACCAAATAGGGGGAATGAAAAATGGCTTATCAAATCAAACATGTTGATCTAAAAAGGGAAGTGTATAAACTAATTCGAAAAGAAAGAGAGATTACTAGCTGTACTGCCAAACAACTCCTGGAAGAACTTGAGAGAATAAAAGTGCACTTTGAAGAAGGCAGAAGTTACGAACAACTCACCGAAGTTTTAAGTCAATTACTGCGAGAAAACAAAATTAAAATCTCCGTTACTAATGTCTTTGGTAATGTGCTGGGGCCGGACATTGAATTTGAAAGCGTAAAAAAAGTTAAACGGCGATAAATTTATCGTGCGGCCTTGCGCCGCTTTTTTGTTTTCAAATTTTTTTTCAAGCGAGGGAATGTCATTTTTGAAACACTCGCCGTTGCCTTTTGCATGGTCCGCGAAGCGGAAAAGGCAACGGCGCGTGAGTTTGAAATTCTCGCTGGGAATTTCAAACGGTTTCAAAAATGGCTTCCCGAGCTCCTACTTTTTGCCTTCCACAATCATCTGCGCAATGTTATTCGGCACCTCCTCGTAATGGTCAAACTCCATGGTATACGAAGCGCGGCCCTGCGTAAGCGAGCGAATGGTTGTCGCATATCCGAACATTTCTGACAGCGGAACTTTTGCGCCGATGGTTTTAATCCCGGGCATGCGATCCTCCATCCGGTCAATCCTGCCGCGCTTTGAATTGAGATCGCCCGTAACTTCCCCTAAAAATTGTTCCGGCACAACCACTTCAACTTTCATAATCGGCTCAAGCAACACCAAGCCGCCTCTGCGGGCACCCTCCTGAAACGCCATTGAACCCGCAATTTTGAACGCCGCTTCGGACGAATCAACATCGTGATACGACCCGTCATACAACGACACTTTCATGTCAACGACCGGATACCCTGCCATCACGCCTTTATCCATTGCCTCGCGAATACCTTTTTCAACCGCCGGAATGTATTCCTGCGGCACAATGCCTCCTTTGATCGCGTTCACGAATTCAAAACCCTTGCCGCGCTCAAGCGGCTCAACTTTGAGCCACACATGGCCGTATTGCCCTCTGCCGCCCGATTGCCTGATGTATTTTCCTTCGGCCTCGGCAAGTTTCTTGATAGTTTCTTTGTACGCGACCTGCGGCCTGCCCACATTTGCCTCAACGGAAAATTCGCGCTTCATCCGATCCACGATAATTTCCAGATGCAATTCGCCCATGCCCGAAATGATGGTCTCGCCGGTTTCCTCGTCACCCTTAATATGGAATGTCGGGTCTTCGTCCCCAAGACGCTTTAACGCCATGCCCATTTTTTCCTGGTCGGCTTTCGTTTTTGGCTCAATGCGAAGCGAAACCACGGGTTCCGGAAAAATAATTTTTTCCAAAATAATCGGATGTTCCGGATCACAAAGCGTATCGCCGGTCCGGGTCGCTTTCAACCCAACCAAAGCGCCGATGTTTCCCGCGTGAATCTCTTTTAATTCTTCGCGGTGATTCGCGTGCATCCGCAAAATGCGGCCGATCCGCTCCTGCTCGCCTGATGTCGCGTTTAACACGTACGACCCGGCGTTGAGCGTTCCGGAATATACGCGAAAATAAGTTAACTGCCCGACATACGGGTCGGTCTGCAGTTTAAACGCAAGCGCGGCAAACGGTTCGCCGTCGTCGGCTTTGCGTTCTTCTTCATTACCGGTTTTTGGGTTCGTGCCTTTTACCGCGGGCATATCAAGGGGCGAGGGCAGAAAATCAACTACCGCATCAAGCATCAACTGCACCCCTTTATTTTTCAAGGCTGATCCGCAAAGCACCGGCACCAACTTATACGCGAGCGTCGCTTTGCGCAGGGCAAATTTTAATTCCTCGTTCGTAATTTCTTTTCCTTCCAGATATTTTTCGGTAAGCGCGTCATCGGATTCGGCGATTTTTTCAACCATAGTGTGTCGCCATTCTTCAGCTTTTTTTTGCAATGATTCCGGAATTTCTTTAACCGCAATGTTTTCTCCGTGCTCGCCTTCAAAGTAAACCGCCTTCATTCTGAACAAATCAACAACTCCGGCAAATTCTCCTTCCAATCCTATGTTTAATTGCAAAGGCACGGCGTTCGGCGTTAAACGCTCCAAAATTGACTGATACGATTTGTCAAACGAGGCGCCCATGCGGTCAAGCTTGTTGATAAAACAAATCCGCGGCACTTTGTATTTGTCCGCCTGTCGCCATACGGTCTCACTTTGCGATTCAACGCCGGCAACGCCGTCAAAAACAACTACGCCTCCGTCAAGCACTCTCAGCGATCGCTCAACTTCCACGGTAAAATCCACATGCCCCGGCGTGTCAATAATGTTAATGCGGTATTCGCGTTCGCGCGTGCGGGACGCTTCCAGCAAATAACTCGGCTTCCAGAATGTATTGGTCACAGCCGAGGTAATCGTGATGCCGCGCTCTCTTTCCTGCTCCATCCAGTCCATCACGGTATCACCCTCGTGCACTTCGCCGATTTTATGCGCCACGCCGGTATAAAAAAGCACCCGCTCTGATACGGTGGTTTTCCCCGCGTCTATGTGCGCGATGATGCCGATATCGCGCGTTCTCTCCAACGGATAATCTCTCATAATTTAGAAATATTTAGAAAATAAGTGTTATCTTTTTTTTGATTGCAGCCATTTTTGAAACGCCGCGTCAGACAAAACTTCATCCGCAACGCCGTAGTTACGCAAATTCTTTTTCATTTGCCGAATGCAAATAATCTGCTTTGCGATAATATCTCTCCTGTCCGAAGATTTCTCGCGCTCCGCCTGCCCAATGGAACGAAGCTGTTCCGCAATTTCTGCAGGGGGTCTTTTTTGTCCGATCGCAGACGCAACATCGTCAAGCCATTGGACATAGTTCTCAAACAATTCGGGCGATTGATAAAATGCATTAACAAATTTTGCTATCTCCGTTTGAGAAACCGCCGCATCCGTTTCCGCTTTGACATTTTCCCGTTCTTCCGAAAAAAAACTTTGTAAGCGTTGCGCATTATCGGGCCGCAAGCCCAAGGTAAAAGGCATATCTATTTCAGGACTCATCCCTTCTTTGCGCATTGCTTCCGCTTCGCTAATATACGCGTGCGTCAGAATATTTCGCGCGGTTAATTGGTCGAGCGAAACATTAAATGTTTTTAAAACGAATTCCCTTAACTCAATTGCCGCACGCGCTTTTTCCAAAACCAGTAATGCTCGATTCTGCACGGCGCCGATAAGTCGTTTGAACTCTTCGTATTCGGAAGAATCTTTTTTTAATTTCCCGCCCAACATTTCCAAAAACCCCTCGCACAATTTAACGCCGAACATGTCGTCTTTTCCAAACCAGTACTCAAGATTTTTCTCGGTCCAAAATTCTTTGTCCGGAAGGCGATCAACAACTTCCAATTCATTCCGAATGTCTTCGGGCAGTTCACGCGGTGTTTCCCCGGAATCAAATTGTTCTTTCTGAATTTTCATAATCGTTAAAATGCTCTCATCACGCTATCAAAAAAAGAAACTGGTGTCAAAATGGAACATATATGCGATTCGCTCACTCAAAACGAAAAATGGGAGCGCCTGGACTTTCACCCCCACACTTAATGCGAGCGCTTGGATTCGAACCAAGAACCGGCCGTGTATAAGACGGCTGCTCTACCGTTGAGCTACGCTCGCATTAAGTGTGGGGGCGGGCCAGGAACCACCGAGGTATAAGCTCGGGGCTCTAACCATTGAGCTACGCTCCCTTGCCATTTTTCGTTTCTTGTTCCCTGCCGCATATAAGACAAACGCTCTACCGTTCTACGCACCCAAAACTACAAACGGCTCATGCAACCGGCATTAACCGTTCACTAACCACTATTCACTAACCACTCATTCACGCCGCCATTAATTGCGCAAACTCGTTTTTTTCTATGGTTTCTTTTTCAATCAATCGCTTCGCAATCACTTCAAGTTTTGCTTTTCGCTTTTTAATAATTGTTTTTGCCTGCTCAAACGCGTTTGTCATCATCAGGCGCACTTCGTCGTCAATGGTTTTTGCAACATCCTCGGAATAATTTCTTGCGGCGCCGAAATCTTTTCCCAAAAATACAAGCTCCGATTCCGCGTCAAACGCAACCGGCCCCAATTTTTCCGACATTCCGTAACGCGTGACCAAACTTCGCGCAATGTCCGTTGCCTTTTTCAAATCCGATTCCGCGCCTGTGGTAATTTCCTTGTACACCACCTCTTCTGCCGCGTATCCGCCAAGCGCCACTGCAAGCTCGTGCAAAAAGTGCGTTCGCGAATACAAATGCCTGTCTTCGGATGGAAGTTTTAAGGTATATCCTCCGGCCCGTCCGCGCGACACGATGGAAACCTTGTGCACCGGGTCGGTTCCCGGCAGAGTTGCCGCAACCAACGCGTGCCCGGCTTCATGATACGCTGATATTTCTTTTTCTTTCGGCGTCAGCAAATGGCTTTTTCGCTCGGGTCCCAACATTACTTTTTCTATGGAATTCGTCAGATCAATTTCGGTAACGATTTTTCTGTTTTCGCGCGCCGCCAAAATTGCCGCCTCATTCACCAAATTTGAAAGATCGGCTCCGGAAAATCCGGGCGTGCGCTCGGCAATCAAACGAAGCGAAGCGTCTTTTGCAATCGGTTTGTTTTTAGCGTGAATTTTCAAAATTGATTCGCGGTCGTTTAAATCCGGCAAATCCAAAATCACCCTGCGGTCAAACCGGCC
>JAGXAD010000171.1 GCA_018971745.1 Patescibacteria group bacterium | reverse complement strand
CAAGTTGCGCCGGTCCGAGCAGTTGGAATATCAAAATGTTATCAAGCCGGTCAGATACGACGGTGATGATGCTGAACACGCTTAAATGTTTTGCGTAGGTGATTGCTTGAGGGTCGGATGCGGCGTTTGCGGGAATGAGGTTTTTAATTTTGCGGTAGTACCAAGTCGTAAAAAAGGTTTGAATGACAAGCCATAGTATGACAAAGACCGCAAATTTTTCCGGATAGAAAAAAATAGCCGCGATCAGAGCGACGGCAAGCGCGAATTGCTGTAGCGCGTCAAATCGCGCCGAGGTCTTAAAATCGGTTTTCCCCTGCAGATAATCGTCGTAGTGGGACGCGGCGTCCCAAAAAGGAAAGAGTGCCGCAAAGAACCAGTACACAATCGCAAATGCCGCATTGCCGTTTGCAAAATAATAAATTCCTAGTCCGAGCGAGATGATTGACGCGATGATATCCCACTTGAATTTGATTTTGTATCCGTCAATAAGCGTTTTATCAAAACCACGCGCGACCGATTGGATGATTGCCGTGCCCATGCCCGAAAGCGTGAGCGTTGAAAGGATGCTGACGGTAGAAAGAATGTATTTATAGGTTCCGTATGTTTCTTTGGAAACAAGGTTCGCAAACGCAAGTGCCAACGCGAACGCCGAACCCATCAGCACGGCGCGGCGCAATACAAGCCACGCACCGCTTCGCGCAAGATACAGCATGTCGGTTTTGGTGTATCGTTCCGACCACAATAAGAGGGAAATCAGCTTCCTCTTGACTTTTTGAAATAGATTAGTTAATGTAGACATTGGTTCATCATAACATAAAAAACGCGCGATGATAAAAATACTTTTTGCGATCGGGAGATTGAGCGTCGGCGGCGGTGAAAAATTATTGGTCCGCCAGTTGCAACACATTGACCGGCAGAAATTTGACCCGTATTTGTTGACGCTGTTTCCGGAACAGAAAGACAGTTTTGAGGAGATGTTGTACGCAACGGTCTCCGAAGGCGCTCAATTTTTTGAAACACGGTGGAAGAAAATGAAGTTTCGCGGGCTCTTTGATGCGGTTTCGTGGTTCCAACTAATCAGGTTTCTTCGTAAAGAAAAATTTGACGCGGTGGCGACCAGTTTGTTTTCGGCAAACCTTATCGTTCGTTTTGCGCTTTTGTGCGCGGGCGCGCCTGCCGCACTCGTAAGTTATGAGCATAATATTTATGCCGATAAGCACCGATGGCAGATTATCGCGGACAGATTTTTGGCTCGCTGGACTCAAAAAATTATTGTTGACTCCGAGATCGTGAAAAGATTTACCGCCGAACAGGAACGGATTCCGATTGATAAATTTTTGACTTTGT
>JAGXAD010000038.1 GCA_018971745.1 Patescibacteria group bacterium | reverse complement strand
CTTTTCCCAAATCATACGCTCCCTGAAATACGCCGACAAACTGATACAAAGCCCATACCGCAATCACGATACTCAACAACGCAACCCACGGCGAACGAAGCGCCCGAGCCAACAACGGATACCCGTCGAGCAATAAAGAAAATCGTTGCTTTAATTTCATAAAAGTATTATTATGAATCAATAATAATCGGCAAACAAAATATGCCAAGTAGTGAAACTTTGGCTGTCCCGCCCAAGGCGGGCAGTTCGGAGATTTGAGGTACGGGCATATATTATGCGAGCAAAAGTTTTTAAATAATATATTATCAATTTTTTAATCCAAAGTTCTCCTGCCTGGTATGAAAAAAAGCCACAGAAAAAAAATAAACGCGTTGTGGTTTGCAATTACTTTCATTGCGGTTTTAGGCATGCTTGCATTCACGCTCCTGCCGCTTATCAGATACTAACAACGATGTAATCGCTTATTGCCACCCGCTTGCACTTTTCCTGCTTTTATGATACCAATTACAACAGCTGAATAAAAGCTGTTTTTTCTTTGACAAAGGAGCAAACCATGGCAACATCCGCTCTTAAATATACCCGCTCCCTTATTGAAAGCGCGGTAAAAAAAATGGATATCGGCTACGACACCGATTGGTTTATTGAAGAATTGCAAGGATTTGACGGGCGCCACGGCGTTGACATCAGCGTAAAACTGAAAGACAGAAACAATCCGGAAAAAAGGCGTCCGTACTCATTCGGAATTGTACGAATCCAGCACAAAAAACCGGACGGCAACTGGATCTGGGCGGGCGGATGGCGCGCGCACCCGCAAGTCGGAATCTCCGTCATGGAAAATCTCGCGATTGAAATGTCGATCAAATCATGGATTATGGGGCTTCCGTACGTCGGCGCAAAAGGCGGCATTTGCATAGACCCCCGCGAGTATACCCAGGAAGAACTCCAGGACATCACCGACAAGGTGATTGAAAAGCTTGTTGAAAAAGATATTATCGGTCCGCTCAAAGACCGGCTGGCGCCGGATGTAAACACCAACGCCGTCATGATGCAATGGATGCGAGACCATTACGAGTATATGATGCGCATCAAAGGCGTCACTGACATGCCCATTGACGGCATTGCAACCGGAAAACCGGAATACGCAGGAGGACTGTCGCTGCGAAAACCCGCAACCGGACTTGGGCTTCATTACGCCATCAAGCTGTTCCGGAAACACCTCAACATTCCGGCAACACAAACCCTGTCCTGCGCCATTAACGGATTTGGCAATGTCGGCATGCATTTCGGCCAATATTGCGACGACTTTAACATTAAAGTCGTTGCCGTCGGCGATTGGTATGGACGGGTGTATAAGCGAGACGGCCTGCCCATGCAGGAATTAATCCGCTATGTTGAACAACATCCGCAAAAAAGCGTTATCGGCTTTGAAAATGTCTGCAAGGGCGAATCAATAGACAGAATGAACTTTTTTGCTCTGCCGGTTGACTTACAGGTTCCCTGCGCCATGGAAGGAGATGTCAGCGAAAAAGAAGCTGAAGTCCTGCAATGCAAAATCATTGCGGAAGGAGCAAACAGCCCGACGGTGTGCGAAGCGGACGAAATTATTCAGGCAAAAAAAATCGTTGTCATACCGGACATTTACGCAAACGCGGGAGGCGTGACGGTTTCGTATTTTGAATGGGCGCATAATGTCGGGCGAACGGGGAAATATCCTCAAGCGCCGGTGCCGCGCGAACGAGATGAGCATTCCATACGCGCCGGAATTGTCAAATACATGAACGACAACGGCCGTGAACTCATCGCAACCGCAAAAAAATATAGCGTGTCATACCGCCTGGCAGGATACATTTTGGCGCTTTCGCGCGTGTATCCGTCTTACAGAAGCAAACGGCGAATGTAATTAATAACGATAAAAAGCCCAATCGGGCTTTTTTTATTTTTTCAGCATTTTCAAAAATACTTCCGGCGGAATCTCGACCCTGCCGGATTCTTTCAATTTTTCTTTTCCCTTTTTTTGTTTTTTCCACAATTTCATTTTGCGCGTCCGATCCCCGCCGTACAAATGCGCCGTCACGTTTTTTTTAAGCGTCTTTAAATTTTCCCGCACCAAAATCCTCCCGCCGATTGATGCCTGTATTGCCACCGCGAAAAGCTGGGGCGGCAATAATTCTTTTAAGTTATGCGCAATGCGCTTGCCTTCCTCATACGCGCGTTCACGCGGCACAACTTGAGAAAACGCGTCTTCTTTATTGCCCGCGATCAAAATATCAAGTTTTACCAAATCGCTTTTACGCCAATCCAACAATTCATAAAACAAAGAGCCGTATCCGGAGGTGGCGCTTTTCAACTGGTCGTAAAAATCAATAATAATTTCCGCAAGCGGAATTTCGTAATACAAAATCAGGCGCTCGCTCCCCAGATATTCCGAGGAAATAAATTTTCCTCTTTTTTTATCAAGGAGTTCCATTAAAGCGCCCTGATAACGGTGCGGCGTAATGATTTCAAGCTTCACCCACGGTTCTTTAATTTCGAGTATTTTTGATTCTTCCGGAAAACCGGATGCGGAATATACATTGATGTCTCCTCCATGCTGAAGTTTTAGTTTATAGAGCACCGACGGATTGGTAAAAATAATGTCAAAACCGTATTCGCGACGAAGCCGCTCCCCCACGATTTCCAAATGCAAAGTTCCCAAAAATCCTACTTTGAATCCCCTGCCAAGCGCCTCAATGGATTCAACTTCAAAAGTGAGCGCCGAATCGTTAAGTTTTAATTTTTTCAGCGCGTCTTTCATTTCCTCAAAATCATCCTGATTTTTCGGAAACACCGATGACCAAACCATGGGCTTCGGCTCCAAATACCCGTGCAGCGGTTCAACGCGATATTTTGCCGTATCGATATTTCGAGTAATCGTATCCCCAATCTGAATTTTTGACGGCTCTTTCAAGCCGGTTGCGATATAACCAATCTCACCCATATCAAGCGATGGCCGAGGCGACATCTGCGGAAGAAAATAACCGATTTCTAGTGTTTCATAATGCGCGCCGGTTGCAAGCATTTTTAATTTTTCATCTTTCATAACCGCGCCGTCAAAAATTCTCACATACGCAATAATGCCTTTATACGGGTCAAAGGTTGAGTCAAAAATAAGCGCGCGCAAGGTTGTTGATTGTTGGCTGTTAATTGTTGGTTGTGTGAACGGCGGCGGCACCTTTTCAATTACCGCCTCTAACACTTTTTCAACACCCTCGCCTGTTTTTGCGGAAATGGTTAAAATATCTTCTTCCGGAACATCAAGCAATTTTTTAATTTCATTTTTTGTTTCCTCAACCTGCGCGTTCGGAAGATCAATCTTATTAATCACCGGAATAATTTTCAAATTTTCTTTTTTTGCAAAATGCAGATTGGAAATGGTCTGCGCCTGCACGCCCTGCGTCGCGTCCACCAGCAATATCGCGCCCTCAACGCACGCCAAGGCGCGCGAAACTTCGTAGGAAAAATCAACATGCCCGGGGGTGTCAATTAAATTCAAAATGTAATCTTTGTACCGCATCCTGACAGGCTGCATTTTAATCGTGATTCCTTTTTCGCGCTCAAGCTCCATTTGGTCCAAAAACTGCTCACGCATTTTCCGTTTCTCAACGGTTCCGGTCAATTCTAACATCCGGTCAGCCAAAGTGGACTTTCCGTGGTCAATGTGCGCGATAATGACGAAATTTCTTATATTTTGCTGATGTTGATTTACCAATTGACTTATTTTTATCAATATGCTATGTTACAAATACGGTCCTTAAAATTTTGGCGTCAACAAAAGGAGGGCAAAAATGGAGCAATATTACTATTATATTGAAAATGACCAGGATACTTGCTATGAACATTCTCGTAAGAAAGCAATCATAGTAAGTAGTATAAGTGATATCAAGGAGGTCACGAAAGAATATCTTAGAAAAGAAAAAATCACACCGGTTACAGAAATTGTAGACACCATTGATAATGGTTTTGCAGCAGTGATTGGCTATTACCACTATAAAACAATGAACCAGCAAAAAGTCGATATATGCCTCACGCGTTGTCCCTTAATTCAGCTCTGATTTACTATCTTCTAAACATAGGGACCAAACAATATATTGGTCCTTTTTTATTTTCCAATAAAAACCTGTGCTTGCGTGCCAACAAATTTGTATGTTCTATTTTCTACTTTCTAATTTCTAAATTCTACCTCTTATTTCTCCGCAATATATTCTTCGGACATAATTTTTTTCAAACCAAATAACAATTTTTCAAAGCAAATCCTTGACCACTTGCTAACCCCATAATCCGTATGCTATACTCTTCTTGTTGACCTTTAAAATGCAAACAGGAGAAACTGTTGATGTGGAACTCCCTCACCTACACTCAAATCGTCCAAATGTTTGTTTACGTATTTTTCTTTACCCCGCATCTTATGGGGCATTATTGGTATGTTACCGTATTGCCCGTTGCAATCGGCGGTTTTTTCTCGTTTTATAAAATTTTCTTTTTCTTTGCCGTAGGATTCAAAAAAGGATGCGATTTCCAATATCTTATTGAAAAACGAAGTTCTTTGCGATACCGCTGTATTTTATACGGATTTATTTTTACATTCATCGGGTATTGGATAATATTTTTCCTGTGGCTTATGTTCGGCTTCAACCCGGCCGTACACCTTTGAAAACAGTTGCCGGATATTCTTATCCGGTTTTTTCTATTTTGACAAGCGAGGAATAAAATAAAAACTTATTTTATCCGAGCGCCGTCAAAACAAGGGGGTTCATACTTCTTATTTCTCCGCGACATATTCTTCAGGCACGACTTTTTTCAAACCGAACAGCGTTTTCTTCAGCGCATAAAATAATTGAATCAAATCCTCGCTGCCGAAGCAATACAGCAACAAAACATATCCCGCCGCACCAACGGCAAGCGAAAACAGCGCCTCGCCCAACACCGCAACAAAAGTGTCAAGCCGGAAAAACAAACTGATAAAACGCAATCCAAGCCACATCACACCGCCCGACGCAATTGATGCAAAAAATATTTTTTTCATTTCCCGAAACGCGCCGCCCGAAGAAAAATCATGCAGACGCGCCTGCGCGGTTTTTTTCAATAACATATAAAGCATTACGGCGTCAAACGCGCTTCCAAAAGCAAACGCGAACGGTATGCCGATAACGCGCACATCCGGCACATCGCTAATTTTCAAAACTCCCGCAAACCAAAAAATTATTCCGCGCGCCGCAAAATTCGGCGTTATAAAAAAAACGACCGATGAAAACACCAGCAATCCCGAAGCAACGCTTAAATAAAAAGGCCGGCGCGTATCGCCAAGCGCGTAGAACCCGCGCACAAAAAGCAAAATCAAACTGTCAAAAATCATTGCCGCGGAAAATACGCCAAGCACCGCCGCGGTAAGGCGCGTATCGGTCCAGTTGAATTTCCCGGCCCCAAACGCCAAGCGCACCAAATGCGCCCGCAAAACGAAAAAGGAAACAGCTGCAGGCATAGTCCAGAAAAAAATATTTCGCATGGTCAGAAAAAAATCTTCAGAAAAACTTTTTGCGTCGTTTCGCACCACGAATTGCGAAAGTTTCGGAAACACCGAAATTGCGTAACTGACCGCAAAAATTCCGACCGGAATGTAGCGAAGGTTGTTTGCCAACTGAAATACCGCGATGCTCCCCGGCATTAGTAACGAAGCAAACGCAATCACGGCAAAACCCGTAATCTGATTGATGGAAAGCGTAAACACGCGAGGAGCCGAAAGCCGCATAATACGCGCGACTCCCGGGTGCCAGAATCCAAGAAACGGATTTGGCCGAAAACCAAGACCGAAAAAAGTTGGGAGCTGAATCAACAAATGAAGCGACGCGCCAAGAATGACGCCAAGCGCAAGCCCTACAATATGAAACCGGGGAACAAAAAATAAAATTCCGAAAATAATCCCCACATTATAGCAAAGCGATGTGAGCACATACACGAAAAATCTGCGAAACGACTGCATGACGGAGGCAATAATATTTGAAATGCTGAGCAGTATCGGGCTTAGCATCATAATCCGCGTCAACATCGCCGTAGTTACCTGCTCGGACGCGCTAAATCCGGGGAATGCTCGTCGCACAATCAAAGGCGCCAAAAAAACAGCGCTAATCGCAAATACGCCGGATAACAAAAAGAAAACATTCAGAAGCGCCGTAATCATTTTCTTCGCATCTTCTTCGTCTTTTTCCCAATACTGCAAAAATATTGGCAAGATCGCTGAAGACGCCGCCCCGACCAAAAATACCGTAAATAAAAAATCCGGAATCTGAAACGCCGCATAATACATGTCAAGCTCCCTGCCCGCTCCAAATGTTCCCGCCAAGAGCCGGTCGCGAAATACCGCCAAAATGTCCGCCAAAAAACCGGCGGCCCCGATAAGAAGGGCCGCCGCATGTATGGAGACAATTTCCTTTGAGAAAAATTTCATCGGTCGCAAGTTGCAAATCGTCAAATGAAACAGTAAACCAAAACTTATTTCGGCGTTACCACATTGCCTTTGGTTTCTCCGACTGGCGCCGTGCCGCGCTTTTCAGGAGCCGGAGCCGGCGGAACAACTCCAAAGAGCGCTGGGTGACCTGATTGCAAATTCTGTATAATTTTTTTCACTTCCTGATTATCAGGATTTAACGCCGCAATTTTCTGGAACTGGTCAAGCGCGGACGCTTTATTTCCCTGCCGATCGTAAATCAAACCGAGAAAATAACGCGCGTTTGAATAATTCGCGTTCAACGATACGGCGCGCTCAAATTCCGCCTGTGCCTTATCAAAGGTGCCTGCCTGATAATACAAAAATCCAAGCTGAAACGCAACGCCTACGTCAAACGGCGAGAGCGCTTTCGTATCTTCCGTTTTTCTAATGGCTAAATCAAGATTGTTCTTTCGCGTATAGGTCTGCGCCAACAAGAAATGCGCGGGCG
>JAGXAD010000037.1 GCA_018971745.1 Patescibacteria group bacterium | reverse complement strand
GAGGGCGTGGTCATTGAATCGCATCAGGATATGCGCCGGGGGCCCACCGCAACTGTTCTTTTCAATAAGGGCGCCATGGTTAAAAAAGATTTGCTTGTAATCGGTGAATCAATAGAAACATTGAAAATTTTTGAAAATTTTTTGGGCAAACCGATTACTGAAGCGCGATCATCCATGCCGGTGATTGTATCAAGTTTGATTGTACTTCCCCGCGTTGGGGATTTAGTGAAATCATTTGCAAAGCGCGGGGAAGCCGAAGCGTGGATTGCGGAACAAAAAAAAGTTTTGCCTGTGTTGCGGGTGGCGCCGCAAGAGGCGCCGAAGGCAATGCCGTATGAAGAAAAAAAGGAAGAAACGGCTCAAGTTCAGGAAGCGGCGTCGGGTGAAGAGCAGGATATCGAAGAAGAAGCTGCGGTTGAGGCGCCGCAGCGGCTCGTTCTGAATGTGATTTTGAAAACCGACGTGTCTGGTTCCGAGGAGGCGATTTTGCCGATGATTGAGGCAGTGCAATACCAGCTCATCGGCACGCGCGTGTTGAAAAGCGAAGTGGGCGATGTAAATGAAGCTGATGTGCGCATGGCGTCCGTATCGTCGCATACGATTATTCTCGGGTTCAAAGTGAAAACTCCTGCGCTTGTGCGACAGCTTGCGGAGCGGCAAGGCGTAGTCATTATTCACGAGGATATTATTTATAAGCTTGCGGACCGCCTGAAAGAAGAAATGGAAAATTTGCTTCCTGCGGAAGTAAAAATTATTCCGCTTGGCAAAGCAAAGATTCTTGCGTTTTTCAAAAAAGAGCATGACAAACAAATCATAGGCGGCAAAGTAACATCCGGAAAAATAAAACGGGGAGCGCGATGCAATGTGTTGCGGGGCAATCGTGAAATTGGAAAAGGATTTATCAACGATTTGCAATCGCAAAAAAAAGCAGCATCGGAAGTTTCCGAGGGCTCTGAATTCGGAATGATGACGGATGTGAAACAGCCGATTCAGGCGGGAGATAGCCTTGAAATTTTTGAGGAGGAGCGCATTAAGCAAAAATTAGTATGAAACGGCTTGAAAAAGTAAATGAACTTATTAAAGAGGAGCTTGCCAAGATTATTGACCGCATGATTGAATTTCCCGAAGGAGCATTGGTAACGGTTACGCGCGTTGAGGTTTCAGAAGACAAGCTGTATGCCAATGCGTTTTTTTCTTTATTGTCGGCCCGCGGGAACGGCATATCGGAGATTGAAATTTTGAACCTGCTGAAAAAAACCGTGTACGCAATTCAGCAGGCATTAAACAAAAAGCTTCGCATCCGTCCGGTTCCTAAAATCAGATTTTTTATTGACGAGGCCGAGAAAAAGCGCGAGCGGATTGAAGAATTATTAAGCGGATTGGAAGAGCAGAGTTAAGTTTGTTCCCGCACAAACTTTTGGCGCAGTGGTGAAGTAGCTAACACAGAGGTCTGCCCCGCGACAAAATGTCGGCCTGGTAGCCAAGTAGTAAGGCACGGGTCTGCAAAACCCTTATACGCGGGTGCAATTCCCGCCCAGGCCTTGGCCGACATTTTGTCACGGGATAAACAAAACCGCATTCGCGGGGTTCAACGCAAACTGCTTTGCGTTGAACGGAAAATTTAGCCAAGGTTCCATCCGAGGCGTAAAAAATTTTCCAGGGTTTTGCTGTCGGAAGCAAAACAATTCCCGCCGACGCCTTCGCCAAAAGTTTGTGCGGGATAAACAAAATCGCATACGCCGGGGTGGCGAAATTGGCATACGCACTTGACTTAAGATCAAGCGCCGCAAGGCATGCGGGTTCGAGTCCCGCCCCCGGCAAATTTTAAAAAGAAAATTTTATGCGTGTCGTAAGAAAAGATTCTTCATACAGCTCCGATCAAATTAACAAAATTAATAAAGACATTGATTTTAGTAAGTCTTTAATCGGTGTTGGTATTTTAATATTATTTTGGTTTTTGTTTTTTAATACCAACCAAAATTATTGGTGGGTTTTTGCGGTAGCTATAATTTTTGTAAGCATAGGTTTTGTTACAAACATCTCTCTGAGTAGACGCGCGGGAAGATTTTTTGCTGGTAATTATGGTGAAGAGAAACTTCTAACGATTCTTAAAAAATATGTAAGCGATGAATATGTTTATATACCAAATTATAAAAACCTTGAATTTAAACAAGGTGATATAGACGGAATTTTAATTGGCCCGACAGGATTATTTTTATTTGAAGTTAAAAATTGGTCTGGAACTTTTCGAGTTTCTGGACATGATATTTATAAACATGTTGGCCGAGAATTATATCAATTATATAAAAGTCCGTTTGATCAATTAAACAATTCAGTATCGACAATGACCAATTTTCTTTTAAAGAACGGATTAAATATAAATCCTAAACCGGTAATTATTTTAGTCAACGGTCGCGTAGAAGCCTTTCGCGGTCAAACAGGGATATACTTGACTAATTTGTACGGTTTAACAAATAATTTTCTTAAAACTTATTCCAAAAAAGAATTATCCGAGGACCAAATAGAAAAATTAGTTAAATTATTTTCGTGATAAAATAATTTCTATGCACTCAATTTTATTAAATTATTTGTTGTGGTGGCGGCCCGCGGGATACATTATTGTTTTTCTTGGCATGATGATTGAGGGCGATGCGGTGCTTTTCAGCGCGGCGTTTCTCACGCACCGGGGTTTTTTTGATTTTGTGAATATGGCAGTAATAGTCGTTGCCAGCGTTTTGATTGGCGACTCGCTCTGGTACTGGCTTGGCATGTGGCTTGATAGAAAGTTTCCCGCGGTGCATCAATGGCTTGAGCGGGCAACGCGCCCATTTGACGCGCATTTAGTTGATCGCCCCCTGCGAACTATTTTTATTTCCAAGTTTGCCTACGGATTGCATCATCCGCTTCTGATGCGCGCCGGAGTGCTTGGCATTTCATATAAAAATTTTTTGAAATCGGACATTGTTTCAAGCGCGGCGTGGATTGCGATTGTCGGCGGCATCGGTTTTTTTTCAAGCGTGTCGTTTTTTCTTGCGCGAAGATTTTTGCGCTTTGCCGAAGTCGCGCTCCTGCTCGGATTGCTTATTTTTTTCTTTGTGTGGCACTTTATTTCAAAAAGCACCAAGGCAAAATTGTAACATTGACATTTTTTCAGAAAAAGAGTATATTAAGCAATAGCCCATTGTGGGCTATTTATGTTGCAAAAAATCAGGCAATGCGGGCAAAAAGCCATGCTTGCAAGCGGATTTTTTATGCTCGCGGGCGCATATCCCGTCGGGCTTCCGCGCTTTGTTCCTCTGACAACTGAATCAGTATCAAGCCAATCCGACGATGAAAACAACGCGCCGTTGCCGTTCTCGATTATTCAGGACAGCGCCTTGGCGAGCGTGTCGGCTCCTTATCAGAGCGAATTGAAAAAAGCCAAAGTAATCGTAACGGCTTATTCAAGTTCTTCTGATGAAACCGATAACACGCCATTTGTGACTGCTTCGGGCAATTGCGTTCGGGACGGCATTGTTGCGAATAATCAACTTCGGTTTGGCACGAAAATAAAAATTCCGGAACTCTTTGGCGATAAAATTTTTATCGTTGAAGACCGGATGCAAAAGCGCTTTTCGCGCCGCGTTGACGTGTGGATGTCTTCAAAAGCAAAAGCGCTTCGGTTCGGAAAAGTTTCCGCAGAAATTGAAATTCTGGATTAATCGGATTTAACCAAAAATCCCCAAACGCAAAAGCGTTCAGGGGATTTTTGGTTTTAAATTCCCCGGACAACCCCGCACGGAGCGGGCGTCCCCGCCAGTGTAGCCCGCGGAGTGCGGGGAGGAGGTCATTTGAATTCGCGCCCACCAGGACTCGAACCTGGAACCCCTTGCTTCGAAGGCAAGTACTCTATCCGATTGAGCTATGGGCGCATATCAAAAAAATATCACAAAAATTGAAAAAAATCAATTGTTTTGGTATTATGTGAGCATGCAAAATGACGCAAATATAAAAATTCCCGAAGAAGTGAAATCGGTTGTCGCTAAACTTATTGATTCCGGATTTGGAGCGTATGTTGTTGGCGGATGCGTGCGCGATCTTTTGCTTGGCCGCGAGCCGGACGATTGGGACATAACCACGAGTGCGACACCCGAAGAAATCCAGAACGTTTTTCCGGACAGTTTTTACGCAAACCAATTTTTAACGGTAACCGTAAAGACGGGTTCGGAAAATCCTTCACTGAAAGAAATTGAAGTAACGACCTATCGCAGTGAAGGTCGTTACACGGACAAGCGACATCCGGATGAGGTGCGGCCCGCAAAAACATTGGAAGAAGATTTGGCGCGCAGAGATTTTACCGTCAATGCGATGGCGCTTTCATTGTCTAGATCCGTCAATTTTGAAATTGTAGATTTATTCGGCGGGCAAAAAGATTTGGAGCAAAAAATAATTCGCGCGGTTGGAAATCCGGAAGAACGATTTGAAGAAGATGCTCTGCGTATGCTGCGCGCTGTCCGTTTTGCCGGCAAATTCGGTTTTTCCGTTGACGAAAAAACTTATGTTGTGATTCAAAAAAACGCGGCATGGCTTTCGGCAATTTCAAAAGAGCGCGTCCGCGACGAATTTGTTAAAATCGTAAGTAATGAAAACGCAAAAACAACGATTGAATTGTTGCATGAAGCAAAATTGCTTTTGCAGATGGCGCCGGAATTGGAAGAGGGCATCGGCATTGACCAGCGCGGCCCGCATAAATACACGGTATGGGAGCACAACTTGCGCGCGCTTGATTATGCGGTATCGCACGGATTTACTTTGCGCGTGCGGCTTGCCGCGCTTCTGCATGATATTGCAAAGCCGCGCGTGCGCGAAAAGCGAGGCGGCATTTGGACTTTTTACGGGCACGATGTGGTCGGCGCAAAAATGGCGTATCAAATGCTGACGCGGCTTCGTTTTTCCGAAGCGGAAAGCTCGCTTGTCGCAAATTTGGTGCGGTGGCATTTGTTCAATTACAAATTAAAGCGCGATGCTCAATATCAAAAAGATTTGGCAGCGATGGGCGAGGACCCGAGCGCAAAAGATATTGAAGATTCCGAAGAAGATATTGAAGAAACAACCGATGCGGCAATCCGGCGGCTTATCAATCGGGTAGGGGCTGAGCACATTCAAGACCTTGTCAAAGTCCGTATTTGCGATAGAATTGCCACAGGCGTACCCAAAGCCGTGCCGTACCGCCTGCGCCATTTTCAATTCCGCGTGGAGAAAATTTTGCGCGAGCATGAGGCAACGAATGTAAAAATGCTTGCCGTAAACGGGGAAGATGTAATGCGGGCGCTTGCTATTGGTCCGGGTCCGCGCGTGGGGAATCTGCTGAACGCCCTCCTTGAAGAAGTGTTGGATGATCCGGCAAAAAATACGAAGGAAATTTTGGAGAACAGGATGCGTGAATTGCACGCGTTGTCCGATGACGAATTAAAAAAACTTCGCGAGCAGTCGCAGGAAAAAGTAGCGGGCATTGAAGAAGGCCGCATCGCGGACATCAAAGAAAAATATCATGTGAAGTAAAATTAAAATGTGAGCGAGGCAGGCGCACGCTTCGGGTTGAGATTTTTTTTCGGGATGTAGTATATCGGTAGTACCCCGCACTAATTTCGAAATGAGTTCGGTATTAAGCAATACAATGTTTTGCGATATCGTTTTCGGTTTACGATTTCCTTGAATGATACACGGTTGATAAAATTAGTGCGGGGCAAGCGCACGCTTTGGGGTTACACATTCTGCTCGGGACATAGTATACCGGCAGTACGCACGCTTCGGGTGCGTGAAGATTGGGTTCGATTCCCAATGTCCCGAGCAGAATGTGTAACGGGAATGCCAGTCGGCATTCCCCGGGATTTTCGAGAAGAAAATCGTGAAGGCCGAGTTCGATTCCCGTCTTCCCGAAGGTATATGAGTGTGGGGGTGAAGGTGCGTGAAGGTTGGGTTAGATTCCCAACAGCCCGACAACATATTTCTAACGGAGCAAGGGCGCGCAAAGCCCGTGCATAACTATTTATGAAAGCAATTGTGTTCGGAAAAGAAAAAGACGCGATAGCTCCGCTGGTGCAGAAATGCGGCTTTGAAATTGTTGCGGAACATCCGGATGTTGTGGTGAGCTACGGCGGCGACGGCACCCTAATGCAGGCGGAGCACCAATTTCCCGGTATCCCGAAAATTATTTTAAAAAATAGTTTGGTTGCCAAAAAAGCTTCCGTTTTGTCAAACGAAGAAGTATTAAAGCGAGTTTGTGCCGGGCAGTATCGCATTGAAGAATTTTGGAAATTGCAGGCGTCGTTTAAAAATAGCGCGTGGCGCGCGTTAAACGACATTGTGGTGCACAACAAAAATCCGCGGCATGCCATCCGCTACGCCGTATCCGTGAACGGGAAAGAAATCCGGCAAAATATTATTGGCGACGGCATGGTTGCGGCAACGCCATTCGGATCAAGCGGGTACTATCGGAGCATCACGGACAGTTTTTTTGAAATTGGCATTGGCATCGCGTTTAACAACAGCACCGAGCAGTCCGACCACATGGTGCTGAAAGAGGATAGCATCATTACGGCTACAATTATGCGCGGACCCGCAGTCGTATACGCGGACAATCAGGAACACGCTGAAGATATGCGGGAGGGTGATACGCTCACGATTCAAAAATCATCGGATGTCGCAAAAATCATCTCGGTGTAATTTATTCGGGCCTATAGTTCAGTGGCAGAACGGTACATTCGTCCCGATTTGTATTTTTTGAAATGTTTTGCACATATATTTTACAATCAGAGAAGAATAAATCTTTTTACATCGGCAGTAGTGAAAATTTACACAAACGTTTAATTCAACACAATAAGGGTTTAGTAAAATCAACAAAAAGATTTATTCCATGGGTTGTTGCATATTTTGAACAATTTGAGACGCTTAGGGAGGCAAGAAAACGAGAAAGGCAGATTAAATCTTGGAAAAAG
>JAGXAD010000036.1 GCA_018971745.1 Patescibacteria group bacterium | reverse complement strand
GACGCTTTTTATTTCCCCTTCGCGCCATTGCGGCATAACGCGATCTAACGGGTTCAGGTGAATATAATGGGGAAGATAGAGAAAATGCCGGTTGTTATTGATATGAACCGCCTTGAACCTTCCTTGAAACAGTCCTCCGACCCGTTCATATTTTTGATTAAAATACATCGTGTAGCCGGTTCCGAGTTTGTGCATGAATTTTACAACTCCGTCGTTTGCGTGTTGGCGGACAAAAAGATGGAAATGATTCGGCATAAGGCAGAACGCGATAATTTCCACCAGCAACTTTCGTTTTGAAATCTTCGGAGGTTCAACCTCCGAAGATTTCAAAAATTGGCGACGGTAATAAATGTGGTCGGCATCAGCTTCGTCGTTAAATTCAAACAAATCGTGAATGAATCTAACATAATCATCCGTGTCAAGAAAAATTTTTCGTTTTTCCACCCCGCGGTTGTAGATATGATAAAAGTTGTCGTTGGTAAATTGAGGTTTTTTCATACATGAACAGTGTATCAGATATCTTTCGGAGGTTCAACCTCCGAAAGATTGCATTGATTAGGAAAGTATGGTATGCTCGGAGTATTCTTTGAAATAATGAGATATTTTCAGGAGGCGGCGGAATGAAAAAAAAGTTTAAGGCGGTTGTCTTTGATTGCGGGAATGTGGCGATTCCGTATTGTTTCAGCAAGGTTTGTTATGGGTTTGCCGAGTATGCGCGGGTTTGGGATGATGGCTTATTGAATGATGGCGCGTTTCGCAAAGCGCGGCCGCACGAAATTATGGCGGCGATGTACGGCGACGACGATAAAAACAGTCCGTTAAGACGGTTTGAGCGCGGGGACACATTGATCAGCGATATGGGCGCTGCGGCATTCAGAAATTCTATTCGCGCGAAGTTCCGCATGGAAATCACCGATGAAGAATTTGACGATATTTGGAACAGCATGTTTCTGCCGTACGACCCGGGCATGCTTGCATGGCTGGAAGCGCTTCGTGTCGCCGGATACCCTTTGATTATGGCAACGAACAATAACGCGATTCACATGAAATTTTTGCGAGAAACCTATCCGCAAATGTTTGAACAATTTGAGCGGATTGTCACTTCGCAGGAAATCGGCCTGGTAAAATCCGACGGAAAAATTTTTTACGACCATGTGCCGACTGCGGCGCGCTCGCTGGTAAAAGACATTGAGTATTCCGACATGATTTATTTTGACGATGTGCCCGCGTACGCGGAAACATTTCGCAAGTGCGGCGGCTCGGCAGTATTATTTTCCGAAACCGTGCCGGCGCAGTTGGAAGCCGTTAAACTCGGACTTGAGTGGTAACGCCAATTTCAATACAGGATAAATATCCTGTATTTTCTTATAGGACATATTTGCGCGAATTAGCCGATAGGAGGCGAAGCGTATTTTTTTTATTGTTGTGCATACTTTTTTGTTAGCCGTGTTTGCGCATTCATTAAAAATGTTGTACTTATGTTGATGTGAACCTTGACATCGTAAGAAAAGGAAAAACGCGATGAATGCGGAAAAATTGTTTGTATTGACCGAAGAAGAAGATTTGTTGAAACATCAACTTCCGGAAATGCTCGATCCGATTCGAAAAATTGCCGAAGAAACGAAAACGATTTTTCATTTTGACAAGCAGTGGTCTGATAAGGCGTGGAATTTTTTCCGCGAATCAGGATTTACCGGATTTGGCATCCCCGATTTGTACGGCGGCGTCGGCTGGTCGTCCCGCGCAATGATTATTTTTAACGAAGAGCTTTCTGCGATTGATGCGGCGCTTGGCTTGTCGTTGGGCGCCACGATTTCTTTGGTCGCGTTGTCGATTTTGGCATGGGGAACTGACGAGCAGAAATCGCGCTGGCTTCATCTTTTTGCATCCGGGCAAATTAAAGGATGTTATATGCAAACCGAAATTGAAATCGGATCCAATGTCGCCGGAATTCTCGGGACCGCAGTAAAAGAAAACGGCGTATGGCGCATTACCAAGGATTGCGTGTTTATTACAAACGGCGCAGAAAGCAAAGAAACCGGAGCGGATGTCGGGCTTGCGCTGGCACGCACCGCTGCAAAACCTGGCGACCGACATTACGGGCTTACGATGTTTATTGTTGATTTGAATCGCGCGCGGCGCGAAGGTACATATCTTTTTGGCCGCATTGAAGAAAAAGCAGGGCTTCATCTTTCTGCAACCGCCACATTTAAGCTTGAGCGCGCCGTTGCCGAAGATATCCTCGGAGAAGAAAATCACGGATGGGACGTTGCGATGTCAACGTTGGTTGGGTCGCGCGCGACCGCGATTCCTTCGCAGGCCCTTGGCGTTATTCGCGGAGCGCGCGATAAAGCGCGCGAATATATGGAAAGGCGGATTCAGTTTTTGCCGCTTGATAAAATTCCGATTTTGCGATCAAAGATGTTGCGCGTTGATTCTGCTTTGCACGCGTCGCGTTTGTTGAGCTGGCGCGCGGCTTTGTATAAGGACGAGATGGGCGTTAAACAGTGGCGCGAATGGGAATGCGAAGCGTCGCAGGCAAAATTGTTTGCGGGCGATGCGGCCAAGTGGGCGCCGTCTTCCGCCATGCAAATGATGGGCGGCGTCGGATATATGATGAAAGACGGAGTTGGCAAGTATTGGCACGACGGCAGGATTATTAACATTTACGAGGGCACGAAGGAAATACAGGAAATTATTGTTATGCGTCGTTTGCTGAAACGATTGGGAATGAAAAATTTGTGGCTCTTGGGGGCGCGGAACAAATTTTCTTTTGCGACGAGACATACCGCGGCATGCTGGCTTGCATTGGTATGGCCGGTGTTTTCATCCGGATGGTCAACCGAAGAAAAAGAATTCAGTTTCGCGATGCGGAATGTGCAATGGCATAACCGGGAATTATACGGCGCATATCGCAAGTTGATTGAACAGCGTTACGGCTTTTTAATGGAACTCGGAAAAACATTGCAGAAATTTCCGCCGGACCCAAAGGGTGATACCTTTCCTTCGCCGTATTTCAAGCTTGCGTATGTCTTTGCCGCGCTTGAAGGCGCGAAGCTTGCTTTGTGGGAAGCGGCGTTTCGAGTTCAGCATAAAGGCGAGGCGCTTGGCGCGTATGACATTGCGCTTGCGCAGGATGCTTTGGGGTTTGCATCGGAACTTTTGGCCACATCTCGTAAGTCGCGCGAAAATCTTTCATCATCTCCTTCGCTCCGTAAAGAAATTGAAGGCAAAGGAATGCTGAAAGCGGAAAAATTGACAAAATAGCATCTCGGATGCTATTTTATTTTCAGGTCTTTTTACTTTTTATGAGAAGACAGCGGGTTAAGATGTCCAGATTAACCATGGCCGTTATTCTTACTTTGGCCGTTGTTTTCGGTTCCTTGGGGGTTCATATGTATCGTTCGTATCAAATAGAGAAGTTTATTGAACAAAAGTGAAGGGGAATTAAGAGTATAAAATTTGTATCGCAGGAAAGTTGCTTTTCCTGCGATTTTTGTTAGAATGGATTTTGGTGGGCGTGTAGCGAAGTGGGCGAAACATGAAAGTATTCATGTTTCGCGGGTTTCATCGTGTTTCAATTCTCTGGTGGGCGCGTAGCTCAGTGGTAGAGCACGTCACTGATAATGACGGGGCCGGAAGTTCGATCCTTCCCGCGCCCACCAGAGAATTTAGATAAAAGAATCCCCGGAAGAGCGCGTCACTGATAATGACGAGGTCCATGGTTCAATCCCATGCGCGCCCATTATGCCAAAAAATAAAATGAAAAAATTAAAAACAAAAAAATCGTTGGTGATTGCGATGGTCGGCTTGGTTGGCTCCGGAAAAAATACGATTGCGCAAGCGTTGGCAAAACAGATTGGTGCTAAAGTGATTGACGCGGATGAAATCAGAATTGCGCTTCGTAAAATGGGTAAGAATTATGACGCGACGCGCCATATTGCTGAAACGATTGCGGGAGAAATCATACGGCGCGGCAGAAATGTTGTGTTGGCGTCCGATTTTGTTGACGCGAAAAAACGAAAATTGTTTGAAAACAAAGCAAAGCAATGGGAAGCGCGCGTTAAATATGTAAGAGTCGTTGCCGACCGCGATGTTATGATCGGGCGCATTCTTTCAGCTTCGTATAAGAATACCGCCGATGATTTTTTTGGCGGTGCTTCAACGGCATGGCGCGGAAATTCAAAATATCACGGCGCAATCGTGAAGATGCGCGAAATGTGGCGCAGAACCCCGCATCATTACCAATGGGTTAACAAAAATGGCGGCGCATGGCTGTTGAAAAAATTGCCGATAAAATTTTTTGCCGTGATTGACGCGACTGATCCGAAATTGTGGAAATCGGCAGTGAGGAAAGTTTCACAAAGATTGAAGCGCGATTGACCCCCGCACTGAAAAATGACATTACGCGTTATGCCGCCACAATACGGCAATATTTGTATATTTTGCGTTGGGATGTATTGCAAACTTTTTGTTCTATCGTAAACGCGCGGCATAATGCCATTTTCTAGTGACGGGGTTGATTTTTTCTGATGGATGTTGTAAGATGAATACGGTTATTTGAAATGAAATCATGGAGAACGCCATGATTTTTCGTTTGTTCTTTGCGGTTTTGCTGATGTTGTGTGATGCGGGTTTTGCTCGCGCGGAATACATTTTGCGCCTGCCGAATGTGCCGGACATCCGTTTTGAAAGCGCGGAAACGGAAAATATATTGACTCCGTTCGGCGTTGGAAATAGGCCCGGCGAGCAGGAATGGATTCAGAAACTTCAGCCGCGTTTCCCGGACGCAAACAAAGACTATTCAAAAGAGGATTGGGATGCGGGACTTTCGCGGGTATGGTCAAGGATTCGTCCCCGCGAGCAGGCAAGCATTGAACTTGACTTGCCGCATTTTAACCCTTTTAACCCGAATTTTTTAGACCGCGACCACATTATGATTTTTTACACCATTCGTACGGGCGTTTTGATTGCGCAAGGCAAGGAAATTATGTTTCCGTATTCCCAGATTATGATTGACAAGAATCATTTGCGATTTCTGGAACCGTATCGTACATGCTTTCGGGACATTACTCCGCAAGAATGGCCTCTTGACGAGCCGCGGCTGTACGCAAGCATACGGGTAAAAATTCGGGGTACGGTTGACCGCATTGAAACGGATGAGCCGTTTGTGTGGAAAGGAATAACGGATTCCGTCAGGTTTATGGACGTGTATTTGCGGGACATTGAAGTTTTGAAAATTGATTGCAAATAATTTTTAATGTGCGCCTTCGTGTCATCACGGAGGTTTTTGATTGCTTGACGAATATCCGCCTTCTTTGCTACTGATTGGGCGTAATGACTCGGATGTTGCTTTTTTTGATTTGCGTTTCGCTGCTTGTCGTTGGCGGCGGAATTTTTGTTGCCCGCAATTCTTTTTTGCGCGCGTTGCCGGGCAGTGAGCAATTTTTGAGCAAGCTTCTTGCGGCCGCGAATCCTAATATTATGTTGAAAGGCAGTGAACCCGCAAACGAGGTTAAAAATTCCGGAAACGCGCACGGAGGCGCCGGAGGCGCGCCGAAAAAAGAACATGCGGCTTCGCGCAAGGCATCAACAGGAGTTGCGGCACACGCAAATACCCACGCGGCAGATTCGCAACAACCAACTACGGCCGTGGATATGAGCATGGTTGCGCCTGTTACGGCGAATAAAACGGAAACAAAGCAATCGTCAGCGGTACATACGGAGCCGTTGGTATGTTCCTCGAACAGTGCAAAAGCATTTTCCCGTTCCGTACTTATCAACGAGGTTGCCTGGGCCGGCGTGGCGAGCGACAAGACCGCCGAAGAATGGATTGAATTGAAAAATAATTCCGGATCCAAAATTTCTTTGGAAGGATGGCAGATGCAAAACGGAAATGAAAGCGTAAAAATATTTTTTGCCGCGTCCGATTCGGTTCCCGCCGGAGGTCTGTATCTTTTGGAACGGGGGAACAGTAATTTTTTGCAAGGAGTTAAAGCGGACAATTTTTTTGCGGGCGCGATTAAAAATAACGATGAAGCGCTGCGGCTTTTTGACAAAAATTGCAATGTGATTGACGAAATTGTTGCTGATGTCGGCGCCGATAAAAATTGGCCTGCAGGTACGGCAAACCCGGATTATCGAACGGCCGAGCGTTCATCTGATTTATCGTGGCATTCGTACAACGGCACGGGCGCAAATGGAGTGTTTGGGACGCCGGCTGCGGAAAATTCTTCTGCGCCGGTTTCAGCAAGCGCCGCAAGCGGCGCAAGTCAAAGTCAAACGCAATTGTCTTTGCCGTCTCCGTCTTCTCCGCCGCCTCCGGCATATTTCCCGTTTCAATTTTCAAAATCCGGAACCGGCGCGGGTTCGGTAACCAGTGAACCTGCCGGCATTTCGTGCGCAAATTCTTGCGTTGAGGATTCGGAAGATTTTGTTTCGGGTACCGCGGTGTCGCTTGTCGCCGTTGCGGCTGACAATTCGGAATTTGCGGGCTGGACCGGCGATTGTTCCGGAACCGGCGCATGCTCCGTTTCAATGACCGGCGCCAAATCAGTAAGCGCGGTTTTCAATCAAGCCGTTTCCTCGGCGCCGCCTTCGGCGCAGACGGTTCCATCATTCGCAAAAAGTAACGTAAATCATGTTTTGATTAGCCAGGTTCAGATTACGGGCGGGGCAGGGCAAACTACCAATGATTTTATTGAGTTGTACAATCCGTCGGGCGAGCAATTTAATTTGAAAGGACATCGTTTGGTGAAACGGGCAAAAACCAGCACGAGCGATACGCCGATTAAATCATGGACATCGGATGAATTTATTCCTCCGTACGGATTTTATCTGTGGGCAAATTCCGATTACGGAGCGATTGCGGTTATGCCGGATGCGACCACTACGACAGACATTGCGGATGACAACGGCATTGCCGTTCGTTTTGGGCCAAAAGATACCGGAACGATTGTTGACAGCGTTGCGTGGGGAGGCGCGCAAAATATTT
>JAGXAD010000170.1 GCA_018971745.1 Patescibacteria group bacterium | reverse complement strand
GATTTGGCTAACAAGCGGTTTTGTAATGGCATCCTGTTTTATGGTTTTGCAGAATGTTATTATTTCTTTGCCAAATTTTGCAGTTCTTTCTTCCAGATCGTATTTTTTGCCGTTTGATAATTGAGGCATTGAAAATTTATTGAAAATTGAAAATTTAGTGAAACGCTTTGGTAAGCCCTTTTTCAATCGCGGTTCCGAGCCCGGCTCGCACAATGTCAATAATCGCCTGAATGACTCCGGTCCACTCGTCTATTTTGCCGATGTCCGGGTAGCTTTGCACGATTGTTTCTTTGGTTGCGTCAGCCAAATACTGGCCCGGCGTTACGGTTTGGCCCTTTTCGTTTTTGATGCCTACGAATCCTGAATTGGTGAGTATTTCGTCGTAGAATGCGTTAAGCGAGTTTTGTTCGCTGATGTTTTTTTCTACGGCAACCCTGCCTGCCACGTCCCAGCCGTTATTTTGCGGATGCGTAATGCCCCAGAGCGTGGGAAATCCGGCGCGGAACCAATCGGTCTCAACTTTTCCGTTTGCGCCGGCAAGCCCGGGCACGGTGCAGTCAAGCTGAACGTTTAATTTGAGTGAGAACAACAAGCTTGATGAGGGAATATTCTGGTTGTATTGGCAGAAGTTGATGCCGGTAAGCCGCGAAAGAAAAATGCGCGAGGCGTTTTCCGCAATTTTTCTCGGGTCCGCCTGAAAACTGGATACGAATTGCGGCTTGTCAAATTGTCCCGTTACGATCCATTTAATGGTCTGGTTTTTTAATTCGTTGATTGCGGCCCTGATAAGAGTTTTTGCTAAAGCTATGGCGACTTTTTGCAGGATGGTGAAAAATAAATTCGTTGCGGCCGTTGCGCCGCTCGTGATGCCGTTGAATGTCATTAAAGGACCGGGAACTTCTTCGGTAAATGTAACACCGCCAAAATCAAAGCCAAATGCACTTGCTTCCCGTTGCGGCACGGAAACGGCAATCATGACAAAAATGGCAACGACGGAAAAAGGTTTTAATAGATTTTGATGAGGAAACATGATGTTAAGTCAAAATTCAAAATAAATTTCTAATTTCCAATTTTCAATTTCTAATTTTCATTGAATTTACAATTTTTCAATTTTTAATTCCTTCTTTCTTAACGAGGTGTTGATTTTTTGAAAAATCATAGTTAGTTCCTGCGCTTCTTTTTTCGCGATGAATATTTTGTTTTGAAAATCCTTTTTTGAACTCGCCGCGTTGGCTTCCATATAATTCGCGCCGATGCTTGTTCCGGAGCGAACGATTTGGCTAACAAGCGGTTTTGTAATGGCATCCTGTTTTATGGTTTTGCAGAATGTTATTATTTCTTTGCCAAATTTTGCAGTTCTTTCTTCCAGATC
>JAGXAD010000035.1 GCA_018971745.1 Patescibacteria group bacterium | reverse complement strand
AACTGCGTGGGCGGTTGGTACAAGTGCAGCATAAAACCGATATATGTTTTTCCCATTTTTATTCCTTCTTTTCAAAGAGCAATATTTTTGTTATCATAACATATGTCAAAGGTTTCGCAAAATTTTTTGTACGGCGCTTTCGTCTAGTGGGTTAAAACCAACCGCTTGGCTTCAACGGGCGATTGAGGCGAGCGTTCTCGCGAGCCGTTAATAATCGCCCCGGCAATCGCCGAGGAGGCGATTTGGACGCATGGTTCTTTCAATTTTCACAAAATTCTAACGTTGTGCCCCTGTCGTCTAGTGGTTAGGACGCATGGTTCTCATCCATGTAACCGGAGTCCGATTCTCCGCAGGGGCAATCAGAATTTTGTTTAAAATTGAAACAACGTAACGCGGGTCCCATTCCCGTAAGCGCTATTATTTTTTACGATTTACCATCGCTTGATGTTGTGGCAAAAATTCTTCCGCAGAAATTTTTTAACCGTCCGACATTGCGCGTTGCCGAGGAACTCCTCGGCAAATTTTTAATTCGGCGGATTGGCGCGCAAACAATTTCCGCGATGATTACCGAAGTTGAAGCGTATGTCGGGCCAGACGATAAAGCGTCTCACGCGTTGCGCGGAAAAACAAAAAGGACCGAAGTGATGTTCGGCAAAGCCGGGTATTGGTATCCGTATCTTATTTACGGAATGTACTATTGCCTGAACATCGTAACTGAGAAAAAGGAATACCCGGCCGCAATTTTAATCCGGTCAGTGGAATGCGTGACCGGACCGGGCAGAGTATGCCGTTATTTTAAGATTGATAAACGATTTAACGCGATGCCGGCAAACAAAAAAACCGGTTTGTGGATTGAAGATAGGGAAGTTGTGACGCCTTCGCGCGCGATTAAACGGGGCAAACGCATTGGCGTTGATTACGCAGGCAAATGGAAACACAAGTTGTGGCGGCTTTACATAAAATAGGGTTTATGATATAATGTTTTTGAAAAATTGACCTTTGAAAATAAGGAGAAACGATGTCTCAAGGGCGGATTCGCATTCAAAAGAAAAAAGTAAGCAGACGGGAAGAAACGCAGGCTGATGTAAAAATTCCAACCAAAGCCAGACTGGAAACGAAAAAGAAAATTGAAAACGCCAAAGAATATGAAAAAGAAATTGACGCTTTGGCTAAAGAAGAGCAAGAGCTTGAAAAGAAAATGCGCGAACTTCTGTTGGAAATTGACGAAGCAATGAAACAAAAAACGCCGGCTGACTGGCATTTGAAATATATTCCGATTGCCCGCGACTGTCTTGGCAATCCGTTTGATTTGCGCCGCCGGCGTTAAACCAAAAAAATCGGGTTAAAGGAACCCGATTTTTTGTTTGGCGTCCGCGAGGGTTTTTGAAGAGATTTGTTTTGCTGACTTTACGCCTTCACGCAGAATTTCCTTAACTTGTTCCGGATTTTTTTTGAGCGCGCGATATTTTTGCTGAAGCGGCTCAAGATGCGCGACCGCAATGTTACCGAGATCTTTTTTGAATTCGCCATATCCTTTGCGTTTGTATTTTTTTTCAATGTCTTTTATTTGCAAGCCGGAAAAAAGAGAAAAGATGGTCAGTAAATTTGCGATTGCCGGTTTTTTCTCCTGGTTAAAAATAATTTCTTTGCCGGAATCGGTTACGGCAATTTTAATTTTTCCGCGGATGTCATCCGGAGCGTCAAGAAGCCCGATGTAACTATTTTTATTTTCGTCCGACTTTGACATTTTTTTTGTCGGGTCCTGCAATGACATAATGCGGCTGCCGAATTTTTGAATCAATTCTTTTGGCTCTTTGAAAGTAACGCCGAAGCGGCTGTTGAATTTTCGCGCAAGGGTCCGCGCCAATTCCACATGTTGTTTTTGGTCCTCTCCGACCGGCACCGCATCGGTTTGATACAGGAGAATATCGGCCGCCATGAGCGTTGGATAATTCAAGAGACCCGCCGGAATGCCCGCTTTTTTCATTTTTGAGCTTTTATCCTTGAATTGCGTCATCCGTTCAAGTTCTCCAAACGGCGTTATAGTATTTAAAATCCAGCTAAGTTCCGTATGGTCGGAATTATGAGATTGGACAAAAATAATTGAGCGTTTCGGGTCAATACCTGCTGCAAGATACCACATCGCGATATCAAGCGTGCGTTCACGAAGTTTTTCCGGATCCTGCGGAACGGTAATCGCGTGCTCGTCCACAATACAAAAAATGGAGCGATATTGGTTTTGCAAGGCGACCCAATTTTTCATCGCACCGAAATAATGGCCGATGTGCAAGTCGCCCGACGGCTGTATGCCGCTGAAAATTGTTTGTTGACTTTTCATACTATTTTATGCTACCAATGAAAGTACTGTTTGACAATAAAAATATCGGTGAAGGAGTGGAAATGGCTAAGATTTATGTTCTGCGTTTACACAGGTTGATTGAAAGTTCTTTCAAGGGTTCCGTGGTGTTCATTCCCTAATAAACTCTGTTGAGGAAATGGTCGCTGCTTCTACAAAAAAATCAATAATCCTTGAGAAAATGTCAGAACTTATAAGAAAAAATCGTGAGAAAGGCGTTCGGTACGATATTCTGGTTTTTAATGGGAAAACCGGTAACCCCACAGAAGTAATGATACGCAGGAGATTAAGGGGTCAGACAAAATTTATTTCCCTTAAGGAGTTATTGGGTCTTAAAAAGGAGGACGACAGCTAAATGCCGTCGTTTTTTTAGCGAGGGAATATTATTTTTGAAACACTCGCCGTTGTCTTTTGCATGGTCTGCGAAGCGGAAAAGACAACGGCGCGTGAGTCCGAAATTCTCGCTGGGAATTTTGGACGTTTTCAAAAATGATATTTCCGAGCGATCTTTATACCTCAATCACCACCGGAAGCACCATTGGCCGCCGTTCGGTCTTAGAAAACAAAAATTGCCCGATCTTGTCGCGAATGTTATTTTTGATGTAATCAGTGTTTAAGGTCGCCTCCGGGCTTGCGGTGTGTTCCACGATCTGCCGGATTTTATGGCGCACTTCTTTCAAAAGTTCCTGATTTTCTTTCAAGTAAATGAACCCGCGCGAAATTATGTCAGGGGATCCGTAAATTTTCCCTGTTTTTGAATCAAGAATGGTGATGATAACAAATATGCCGTCCTCACTAAGCATCTGCCGGTCGCGCAAAACCACTTCGCCCACGTCTCCAACGCCCAAACCGTCAACCATGACATAACTTGCCGGTACGGATTTTTTTGTTGCGGAGATTTTTTCGCGGCTCACTTCAACGATCTGGCCGTTTGACGCGATAACGATGTTTTCCGGCTCAATGCCGATTGATTCGGCAAGATCCGCGTGCATTTTAAGCAAAAAATAATTTCCGTGAATCGGCATAAAGAATTTCGGCCGCATAAGATTCATCATCATTTTCAAATCTTCCGATTGAGCGTGTCCGCCTGCGTGGATGTCCATCATCTGATAATGAATTACACTGCCTCCTTGGCGATAGATCAAGTCTTTTAACGATTGCACGGTTCGTTCGTTGCCGGGAATGACTGATGAGGAAAACACGACCGTATCGCCTTTTTGAAGCTGGATATGGCGGTGCTCTTTGTTTGCGATGCGCATGAGCATCGCGTTTGATTCTCCCTGCGCGCCGGTGCCGATGACCAAAATTTCATTGGCAGGATAACGATCAACCTCCCTGACGTCAATAATGGTTCCGCGCTTAATCTTGATGTAGCCGAGTTCCTGGGCTATTGCGATGTTTGATTTCATGCTGAATCCTTCAACAACCACGCGGCGATTAAATTTTTCCGCAAGCGTAATCAATTGCTGTACGCGCGACAGAAGCGATCCGAAAGTAACCGCGATGATTCTTCCTTTGGAATGCACAAAAATGTGCTCTAAATTTTCTTGAATTGCTTTTTCCGAAATGGAGTGCCCGGGATGCTGCGCTCCGGTTGAATCCGACATAAGTAACGTTACGCCCTCGGCGGAGAGTGCGGCCATTTTTGCGTAGTCGGCCGGTTTGTCGCCGACCGGATTGTTGTCAAATTTGAAATCCGCGGTATGCGCGATGATGCCCGCAGGCGTGCGGATCGCGACGCCGACCGTATCAAAGATATTATGGTTCACATGAAAAAATTCAGCTTCAAAATAATTGCCAAGCTTCAATTTTTCGTCAAGCCGGATGGTTTCTACGGTGATTTTCGGAAGATGCTTGAAATCCTCCTGCCTGCGCAAAATAATGCCGCGCGTCATGGGCATGGCGTATACGGTCGGGTTCCCGAGTTCCGGCACCAGATGCGGAATCGCTCCGATGTGGTCGTAATGCCCGTGCGTGATAATAACGCCGCGGATTTTATGTTTGTTTTCTTTAAGATAGGCGATATTGGGAATGATATAATCAATGCCGGGCATGCCTTCTTCCGGAAATTGAAGCCCCATGTCAATAATGACAATTTCATCGCCGTACTCCAAAAACATCATATTGCGGCCGACTTCTTCAAGCCCTCCCAAAGGCACGATTTTTAAATTTTCTCCGCGCATTTCACCGATCTTTTTTTGGAATGCGGCCGGAATAATATGGGTTCTGCGCCGTTCCTGCATTGCCGGCGCTGATTTTTTTTGCGGGGAACGAAATCTCCCGCGAGACGCAAAAGGTCTTATCATACGATTAGTACGCTATATATCTAAAAGCAAACTGGTTTTTCCAACCTGCACAAAAGATGTATAGGAATGTTAGAAATAAATAAAGGAGTGCGAATAAAATTTTATAATGCGGGGAGGGAGAGTTGAATTTTCTTGGACGAAAATTACGGGGAGCTTCGCCAGCTCATTTCGTTTCATGACGAAATCCGGGGCTTCGCCCGCGAGAAGCAAAACAATTTGCTTCTCGCCCCTTCAACTCTCCCTACCGAATGGTACTTTGCCGCGTATAACGCGGCACCATAATGCGGGGAGGGAGAGTTGAACTCCCACGAGATTGCTCCCACACGGCCCTGAACCGTGCGCGTCTGCCGATTCCGCCATCCCCGCGTAATTTTGCACAAAGAAACCAACGCTTAAAAAGCCTATTTTTCTATTCTTTTAGTAATTTTGAGCGCCACCGGTACAATTTGCAAAATGTCTGGACAAAATGAATACTCATTGCAACAAGTTGCAAGATATCCATAAGGCACCCTGTGTCGTGTCGTATGGATACGTTGCAAGCAGCGAGGCAACCCTTTTGGCTTCGCTCGGACAACATACAAAACAAGATTTTGTATGTTGCTCCTCGCTTGCCAAAATAAGAGAGAAATGTTATACAACTATTGTAGCACCTTTACATTATTTTGACAAGAGGTACAGGTATGGCGCGAATGTCCGAAAAAGATGCGCTGAAAAATATCGTCCGTTTTTCGGATCCACGGTTGCATCGCGTCGGGTTCGGCATCCAACTTACTATTTTTAATCCGAAGGAAAGAACTATTTTGATTTATCGCAAGGGCAGTTATGGCGGAATAGACCCAGGGTTATCGGTTATTCCGCTGGACGAATTACAACCGTTAACGCTTGATGAATTTTGCGTTCTTGGAAATTGCGTTATAAATACTGTGGTGAATCTTTTAAGCTCTGAATTGCCGCATAACCTTCGGGTTCTTAACGGTGAATTGGAAGCGCAAGGCAGAGATGCCAGGTGGTATTCGGTTTCTATCTATGATGTTATCAGTATGATGAATTGGGTGATTGAATCTTTACAGCAGTACATCTCGCAGAAAAATATTGAACAGTTGGTATGGTCTGAGATTACATATTGATTTGCCGGTATTTGGCACGATAATGGCGCGCGGTTTGCGCCTTTTTGTTTTGGCAACAAAATTATTTCAGCACCCGTTTTGTTTTGATGTACCAATTTTCAATGTTATTAAACCGCTCCGAAGGAAAAACAATATTGTTTATCGCAATGCCTTTGAATGTATTGCGCACGCCGTAAAAATACGCCGGACTGTACAGAAATATCGCGCCGACATCGTTTTGCACAATGGTTTGAAATGCATCGTATTTTTTTGTCCGCGCGCCGGCGTCGCTTGTGCGGCGAGCTTCTTCAAGGAGCGTATCCGCCTGTTTATTGGTATAAAGGGCAATATTCAGACCCGGGTCTTTAATTTGCGAAGAATGCCAAAAGGCGAACGGATCCGGGTCGTGATCGTACACTTCTCCAAAAAGAAGAATCTCGTATTTTCTCGGTTTAATATTGACGATTTCAAGGTCGGAAATCGGTTTGACGTCAAGATTTGTTTTGATGTTGACGGCGGCCCACGAAGATTGGACATATTTTGCCGCAGCAACCAAATCCGGAAAATCAGAGGTGGTAATCGTGAAAGAAAGCTCCGAAGTTATTTTTTGTTTTTTTACGATTTCCGTTTTTTCCCATGTTTGAGAAGTTTGATCCAGTTTCCATCCGGCTTTTTCAATAAGTTTTTTTGCGTTCTCGGGGTCGTAGGGAAACGCGCTTTGACTTTCTTCACGACCAATTACGCCCTGAGGAATCGGAGAGGTATCCGGATCAGCTCCTCCGGCAAGCGCTTGAGAAACAAGATTTTTTTTATCAATTGCCTCGGCAAGCGCAACGCGAATATTCTTATCGGCTAAAATGGGCTGTTCGGATCCGTTCAAGAAAAGCGAAAATACTCTCGGCAAATGCAGGCGATAAATCGCAAGATCGCTTTTGACGAGCAATCCCAAAACGTTTGTGCTTAACGCATTAATGCCGTCAATCAGATTTTTTTGGTATGCCGCGAGCAGTTCTTCTTGCGTCGGGAAAAATGAAAATACAATGTTGGAAAGATGCGGTTTGATTCCGTAATATTCTTCGTTTCGGGAAAGCGCATATTCGGTAATCGCGCCGCCGGACGACTGCGTGAAATTTTCAAACTTATATTTTCCCGAACCAATCGGCTTCAGATTAAATTCGCTTAACGCGGCTGATTCAGGCGCAATTTTTTCCCAGATGTGCTTCGGGATTATTTTTAACGCCGCATTGTTGATAAAAGGCGCATACGGCTGTTTAAGCGTAAGGCGCACGGTACGGCCGTCTATTTTTTCCGCGTCTACGCCCTGCCAATTTGGACGGAGCGGACTTTTGTATTCCGGGTTTTGAATTGTTCGTATGGTAAAGAT
>JAGXAD010000034.1 GCA_018971745.1 Patescibacteria group bacterium | reverse complement strand
AAGTAAAATACGCGCCCGAGGAGCGGATAAGCTGGGATACGATAACGCGCTCAACGCCGTTTACGATGAAGGTGCCCCGCGGCGTCATCAAAGGAAATTCCCCGAGATACACTTCCTGCTCTTTGACCTCGCCGGTTTTTTTATTCGTCAGCTCAACCTTCATCCGGAGCGCGGCCTCATACGACAAATTATTTTCCTTTGCTTTCTCTTCGGAAAACTTCGGCTCGTCAAAATAATATTTTCCGAACCGAAGCTCAAGCGCCACTTCCTTGCCGCTGTATCCGCGAATGGGAGACACCTCCTGAAAAATTTCTTTCAGGCCCTTTTCCAAAAACCAATGATACGATTTTAACTGCATCTCCGAAAGGTCGGGAAGGTCAATCACTTGTTTTTTGTATTTTGAAAAATATTTTTTTTGCATTTTTTTCAAGATTGACACCGGTGAAAAAAATTAACTTAAAAAATTTTTGATGAAAATAGGGGCAAAATAAAAACCAAGCAAAAAATGCCCCACTCGTTTAGGGATTTATTGAATTTTGCGGTTATTACCGCATAAATGCGGCGCTTTTTGCAACTCGCAAAGTGAACAATTAGGTAAAACCCTCCTTGTTTAACGCTAAGAATTCCATTATAGCAGATGCCAAAACCCTGTCAAGGGGACTTTCGCCACCTGTGTATAAGTCGCTCGGAAAACAGTTTTTGAAAATCGTCGTAAAATCCCAGCGCGATTTTACGACTCACGCGAAATGAGTTTTTCTTCCAATTTTGACAAATCGGAAGACCATGCAAAAACTCATTTCGAGTGTTTTCAAAAACCGTTTTATTCACTTATGGTTTAATACAAAACCGTCTCAAAAGTTAAATCTCCATTATCTAAATCAAATTCAACAAACTTCAAACGGACGCATCGATTTTTATTTGCTTGGTTGAAACGGTTAAAACTATCAATCAATCGTTGATAGGTATTTGATTGTTTATTGTTTATTTTCTTTGTTACCAAAACCGGATGAATATCGCTTTGGCGATTAGGAATATAATACTGCTCAATCCAATCAACATACCTTTGGATTTGTACGATGTTCTTTTCGTCCGCTTCAACCGCTTTTAGTTCGACGGGAATTAGTATTCTTTGTTCGTTTTGTATCACTGACGGCATAACATCAATTCTCTGCATACCAACGCCACAAGAAACTTCATTGCCAAGCCACTCCATTTCTGCGTCATTTAGTATTGCCACGTCCAAACTTTTATTTTTACCCTCGCCTAGATTTTTAGTTATGTACGCTTGCAAATGTGCCTCAAAAGAATTTCCAGCCTGATATTTAGCGATCAATCGTGGCAATAAATTTATTTCTTCCTTCCGCCCAGTATAAGAATTGAGTCGCTGATTGGCGCAAATAATTTTTTGAGCAGTCGAATCAAACGAAAACATTTTATTCTCACAACTTAATTCCATTCGGTTATTTTTATTTCTGATAAGTTGCGTTAGCCGTTCCGCTTCGTAAATAGTAATCATTGTGTTGCCGCGATTGCCTTTCAATTTTCTATAAATCAAACTCCACAACATTTGATTGGGCGAGGTCATATTTTTAATTTCGTCCAATGCCTCCCATTCCCTCACGCCTTCCGCGTAAATCTTATATGGCTCAATTCACGTTTTGATGATTGCCGCAATTAGCGCACCTTATATCTGTATACCCGCTAGCGGGCTCATAAATTTCACCGCATTCTGTGCACCTAATCGGCTCTTCAATTTCTTTCTTTAATTTTTCCATAGTTGTAATTAAAATATGACTGATTTTGCGACCTTGTGATAATTTAATGCCACGTCGTAATACTTCTCAACTTCGGAATAATTGACGAAGTGGCAACGCTCAATAATTTTGACGAAGGCGGTCTTAGAAACTTCGCGGTCATATTTTGTTTTCCGTTCTGCGGAAGCAACCAGATTGAAACTCGTGTTGAAATCTTGCAATTCAGCAAATTTGACGAGAGAACCGCGAAAATCCGTCGAGTCCTCAACTTCAAAAATTTTTTCTGGAAAGCCACGCTCATTAAACCACGCGACATCAACAAATTTTACGGAATGGATTATCTTTTCATAAGTGAACAATGGAAACTCTTTTATTGTGGCAATGTTGCCCAGCTCTTTATTGGCGAACACTTTGCTTCTGTCTGGCGTGTAGGTATCAAAACCCTCCATATTGCCGATTTCAATAATCATCCCTTGAATTGCCGAATGTCGCTGATTCGTTTTTTCACTCGTAGTTTTTGGTGTGATTATCTGCGGCAACTTATCCAAGTGTTCGGTAAGAGCATACACGCCAAGACCAATGCGTGTAAATCTTTTGTCGCGTTGTACCCTTTCTTGTATCGTTTTGAGCGGAGTTAAACCAGAAAATTTGCGATATTTTTCAAATTCTTTGTATATCAACTTTAGCGGCGCATAATAACCGTTATTTTTCATTACTTGCTCAATCGCTTCTGAAAATGTGGCTTCTTCGTTCATATATTTTGTACTGCCGAACGCGCAACTTCCGGTATAAGTTCAATCCCTATTCCGTGTCGCCCCAACCTTTTTGATTCGATAAGAGTTGTGCCGTTACCCAAAAAAGCATCCAAAACAACATCACCTTTTTTTGTAAATCTGCGCATCATCTGATTCGGAATTTGCGGGATAAAATTGCCGTGATAGGCGTTATTGTGTGCGCCGGACTTATCACGTTCACCAATCAACCACAAACTATCGGTAAGAATATCCTGATATTCTTTCCATTCTTTTAAATTCAGGTCGTTAATTTTTAATTTAGAAATTTCATTTATCATAAGGAAGGAAAAATTATAACCGTATTGTATCTCTATTTTTAATTTTATGCAAATTTTTTGTTTTTTGGCAAGTCATCCGTAGTTTTCCAAATTCAAGAAAAATCAAATTTATTTAAGCGAGGAAATGTGGTTTTGAAAAACGCTGCGGTTGCCGAGCGGCCATAGTCTCCTCCGACCAAGGTTGGAGGAGGAGCGAGGCAACCGGCGAATAAAATTTTCTCGGCGGGAAAATTTTATGTTTTTTCAAAACCACATTTCCGAGCGGCTATTCATATCGCAACGCCTCAATCGGACTTTTTTGCGACGCTTGGCGGGCCGGGTACAGACCAAATGCCAGTCCGACTCCGGCGGCAACGACAAAACCGATAAGGGCCGCCGAAACCGGAAACGAAAATGTCCATGAAAGCCCCACGACCCGCGAAAGAACCAATGCCGTAGCAAAGGAAAGAAACGCGCCCAATAAAATTCCGATGACGCCGCCGACCGCGGTCAGCATCACGGCTTCAAACAAAAATTGGCGCATAATGTCGCGGTCCGTAGCGCCGAGCGCTTTGCGAAGCCCGATCTCGCGCGTGCGCTCGGTAACGGATACGAGCATAATGTTCATAATGCCGATGCCGCCGACCAGAAGCGACACCGCGGCAACGGACACCAAAAGAAGCGTTAGCACATTCGTAATGGTGGCAAGGCGCGACGCAAGGTCGGCTGATGTCTGCACGAAAAAATCATCCTTTGCTGAGTCGGTAATGTTATGCGATTCGCGAAGGGTTGAAGTAATGTCGCGCACGGTTTGCAAAACGGCATCATCCGCGTTCGCCTCCACGATAAAACGATGGAAATATTTTATGCCGAAAATATATTGCTGGGCAGTCGTATACGGCATTAACGCCATTTCGTCAAAATTGAAAAAAGACACCTGCCCTTTTTTCGGCAAGATGCCGATGATACGCAAATTTCTTCCGCCGATGCGGATGCGCTCACCAAGCGCGTCCGACTGCCCGAACAACTTATCTTTTACTTTTGAGCCAATGACAACCACATCCGCCCTGCCACGAATGTCTTCTTCGGTAAAAAACGCGCCCTGGGCAGGGTACAAATCAAAAATTTTTGAGATAAGGTCGGATGCGCCAAAAAGCGTTAGCCGATATGTCTCGCTTCCGTATGAGGCGGTCTGTCCTCCGAAAACAATCGGCATAACTTCGGCAACGGTCGGCGCCTTGTCTTTGCGCATGAGGAGCGTCAAATCCCGTTCTTTGAGCGAGTCGCTGAAAATTTGCGCGAAATCGGACGGGCCAGAGGGTTCGCGCCCGGGAATCACCGCAATGGTACGCGAACCGAGCCCTTGAATCTGCCCCAAAATCAGATTTTGCGCTCCCTGCCCCACGGACATAATCAAAATAATGGAGGTAATGCCGATAACAATGCCAAGAATAGTCAGAGCGGAGCGCGATTTATGCGTTTTGAGTCCCGTGAGCGCGGTTTTGAAGGTGTGTGAAAAAATCATACCGTTCTTTTTACTTAATTAACCCATCAGTCGCCTTATGCCGATGATAAACTTTCTCGTCGCTTGCAATCGTGCCGTCGTGCATCGTAATGATGCGCTCGGCATGCTCCGCAGTGTAGGTTTCGTGCGTAATCAAAACCACGGTCCTGCCTTCTTCCTCGCTTAGGCGCTGGATGATTTCCATAACCGCCTGCCCGGATTTTGAATCAAGGTTTCCGGTCGGCTCATCCGCAAAAATCACCTGGGGATTCGTCACGAGAGCGCGCGCGATTGCGACGCGCTGTTTTTCTCCGCCCGAAAGTTGAGCGGACTCATGATTCAGGCGATGCGACAACCCGACTGACGCAATCGCTTTTTCCGCGCGCGCGCCCCATTCCCGTTCCGGAACATCGGAATACAGCATCGGCAATTTCACATTTTCCAATACCGAAGTTTTCGGCAAGAGATTAAACGCCTGAAACACAAATCCCATTTTTTTGTTGCGCAAGCGCGCGATTTCGTTGCCCGAATACTCTTCCGCGGCCTTCCCGTCAAAACGATACTCTCCGGAAGTAGGCGCGTCCAAAAAACCCAAAATATGAAGCAGGGTTGATTTGCCCGAACCGGACGGGCCCATCACCGCAACAAATTCTCCTTGTTGAATTTCAAACGAAACTCCGCGGAGCGCCGGAGTTTCTACTCCGTCATTCGTATAAATTTTCGTAAGATTTTTTGCTTCAATAATCGCACTCATAATTATTCGGATGAAACAACGATTCTATCCCCTTCTTGGAGCCCGCTCACTACTTCAATCATGCCGTCCGTTCCGCGAATGCCGATTTCTATTTTAATCTCACGATCCCCGGTTGTGTCGCGGCGTGTAACGATTGTTTCGTTGTTTTTCCGTACGACAACGCGTTGCGGCAAAAGGAGCACACCTTCTTTTTTTACGGTCTCAATGTCAATGTTTGCCGTCATTCCCGATTTAATGCGGGGATCCTCATCATCAAACTGGAATTTTACGAGGTATGTGGGAACGCCGTCCACAATCGTTTCCGCCGGGTCAATCCTGCCGACCCGCGCCGCAAAAATAACGTCACTGCCGTACGCGTCCAATGAAACGCGCGCCCGGTTTCCCAAGCTGATTTTTGCGATGTCCGCTTCAGGCACATTGGCGTCAATTTCAAATTTATTTTTTGAAATCACGGAAACCAGCGCGACATTTGCCGGAGCGATTTCTCCGACTTTTGCTTCCTGCTTGGTAATGACGCCCGCAATTGGAGAATATAAAACAGTTTTTGCGATTTGCGCCTGAATGGTTTCGCGCTTGGCTTGTGCCTGTTTCACCGCGGCTTCCTGCGCCGCGACTTGCTCGGAAACCGTTCCGGCTTTTGCGAGCGCCAACTCATTTTGCGCAAGCGTGAGGGCCGAATCCTGCGAACGCCATTTTTCAACCGCGCTTGAAAGATTTGCAATTGCCGCATTAATGTTGGCGCGAGCGGTTGCAACATTTGCCTTGTACGTATCAATCGTTGATTGCGGAGCGCTTGATGAAGGAGTCAGAGAATTTATTGCAAGCGCAATGCCGTCTAAAAACGATTTTATCGCGCCGAGATTGTTTTTTGCCGCATCAGCGTACGAACCAAGTTCGCTGCCTAATGAAAGTGCCTGCAAAGACGCGTTCCAATCCGCAAGCGCCGACTCAAGCAAAAAACGGCTGTGTTCAAGGCTTGATTTTAATTGCGGGTCAGTACCCGAAAAATTAAACTGCGGATTTGAACTTCGCGGATTGCTGAAAAATTCGTCCGCCGTGTTTCGCACCGCATCGTCCGATTTTGTATATGCGTCATTGAGCTTGTCTATTAAACCGCGCTTCGCGTCATCAAAGGCACTCGCTGCATTGACAACTTTTATTTCATCAATTTGTATTTCTTCGGGCCGCGTGCCGCTTTTCAATTCCGCGAGTTTCGCGTTTTGCGCATCAACATTTGCTTCGGCCTCGGCGAGCGAAGCCAGAAGCTCGCTTGCGTCAAGTTTAACCAACAACATTCCGGCGGACACCGCATCGCCAACGCCGGCAAACACCGCCGCGACCTTCCCGCTTTTTTCAAACGCAAGGTCAACGCTTTGCTCCGGCTTGGTGTTGCCGGTAACCGTCACTTCCTGAGAAATTGTACCGCGCGTAACCGCAACAAGTTGGCTTTGCGGCAAATTGCTTTTTGCAAAATACCAATACCCCAAACCGCCGCTTGCTAAAATAGCGATGACAATAATTACGATCGATTTTTGCGCACGACGCAATGCAAATTGCAACATAGCTTTCATAATCCCGTTATCTCATAAAATTTATGTCATTTCTTGAATGTAATCGCGCCGTCCGGCTGAATAATTACTCCGAGATTTTCAAATTGCGCGTCTGCGGGCAAAAACCCGGCGCGCGCCAGTTCGGCAATACTGCGGGGTACAAAACCAAACTTTTTTTGATATCCGCGCGCCGCAGCCTGAATGCTTTCCAAAAGAGTTATTCGTTCCAGCCACGCCCGAGCCGTATCGCGCGTAAAATCGTTATCCGCGGTTTTTTCAACCGTTATCATAAGCGCCCGCGCCGATTCAAAACTTCCCGATTTAGCGGTATAAATCGCGCGCGTTTCCGCAACCGTCTGAGGCGCTGACGGATTATTTGCGGCGTAATTTATGTAGGTAAGCGCTTGTCGGTAATCTTTCCCGACAATGTGATATTGCACGCCAAGATAAAACGGAATTTTCCAGTCATCCGGCAAAGCAACCATCCCCTGCTTTGCCAGCGCTTGCGCGCGTTCCAAAAATTTAGAGCCTCCGTACCCGGGCAAA
>JAGXAD010000033.1 GCA_018971745.1 Patescibacteria group bacterium | reverse complement strand
AATTGCCAAATTCTTGTTAAACACAGGAGAAACCGCCGCCGAAGCGCTTTGCGCTGTCGGAGACGCAGTTTGCGGTACCGGAGTTATGGACGGAGTTGCCAGTGTCTGGAAAACTTCCTGCAATTTGCTCCGCGTTGCTTTCCCGACCCGTCCGACCGCCGGCAAACCGTACTTTTTCTGAAACCGTTTTACCGCGCGCGTTGTTGCCGGACCGAATATTCCGTTCACAATGCCCTCCGGATAAATAGTTTTATCCTGTTTCAAAATCTCCTGAAGATGCTTTACTGCATCACTGCGCGCGCCGATTTCAATGTCCTTGGTTAATAACGAAGAGACCGTTGAAAGAACCGTTCCGCTTCCGGCTGATAAGGGCTGAACTGCCGCCGGTACTGGCGCGGCTGATGGCGCTGTTGCCGGCAAAGCTGTCGTTCCTGTTCCACCGCCCACGCCTCCTCCACCGCTTCCGCCTACCGTGCCGCCGCCGGCGTCAATCCCGTGAATCGTAATTGATTGCGCGTTGCTTGCCGCGGATTCATTTCCCGCATTATCGTACGCAGAGAGCTTGTAAGAATATGTTGTTCCTCCGATAAGATTGGCATCGGTATAGCTGGTTACCGTGCCCAAATTGGCAAGAAGCGGATATGTGCCCGCGCCGCTATCGCGATACAGATAGTATCCGGTAAGGCTAGCCTCCGTATTCGCGGTCCAGGTAAGATTCGCGGTAAGCGCAGTTGTTGATTGAGTTACACCCAACCCGCTTGGAGTTGCCGGAGCCCCGGGGTTGGAGGCGGCGCCCAACGCATACGCAGAAAAGTGGGTTGCCTCCTCGGTAATAAAATCTATGCTCGAAACATTTGAAAGATTAGCCGTTGGAGACGCAACCGCGGCTCCATTAGAGTCCTTATAGGTCGCCACAGTAGTCAGTGACTCCCATGCTTTTTTGTCGTCGCTCCAGCTTGATACCTTGAGCGTGCCGACTTCCGTGGTAGTGGTAATGCCTGCAGTTGCGAGATCCGCTTTGGTATAGTTAAGCGTTACTTCTGCTTTTTTGCCGCTTTGTAAATTGGTAACCGCGCTTGACCCGGCTGTGGCCGAAATATCAACAGCACGGCTTGCAACAATATTCGTATCAGTAGATTGGGGTATATTTGAGGTTTGTTTTGCGGAAAGATATGCCGTATTTCCTGCTGAACCCAATGCCCCGGAATCCAGGGATACCCCTACTCCAACGGTGTTGTCAGAAAGGGTACCGACTGAGGTATCGCTAAACGAATTTGACGTAGTGGTTTTCGAGGATATGGAAGCGGTGGATGAGAGTGTTATGGCTATTCCTGTTGCGCCTGCTGATACCGGATTTAAACCGTACGCGGATTTCTGATACCCGTCCGCAGCCGCAAATACTCTCCATTGTCCCGAATCAACGCTAAGCGTGAAAGCCCCCGAACTGCTTGTTTTCGTTGATGAAAAACCGCCACCCGCCTTTTCAGCCCACACATAGGCATCCGTAGCCGCTGAACCTCCGGCAGTAACCGTACCTGAAATGGATAATGCCGCTTGAGTAACCAAAACATTCGCCGTCGTGGTGGCAACGCTCACCGTCATTGAAACCGGCACGCCAATAAATCCCGGTTTCATGGCTTGCACCTGATAGGTGCCGTTTGCCAACTGAATGGAATACGCGCCGCTTGAAGTTGCCTGCGTCCCGAACAGCACGTTATTCGTCGGGTCAACAAACTGCACCCAGGCGTTTGCCACCTCATTGCCGGCCGTTGCCGTGCCGGCATAGACGGTTCCTAATATGGTAGTCATGGCGGCCGTTGCGGTATTGACAACAATTTTAATTTTTTCTGGCCCGTTTACTTCCAGCACGCCGCCGAGCACCCGCGTATTCACCGCATCATCGGAAGCAACGGAAATATTTGCCGGCGGCACTCCTTGAATAAACGCCCGAATCGTAGTGCTTGCGCCATCAGCGATTTGGATAGTGGTACTTGCGCCATTAGTAATTTCCGCGTGGTTGCCTAAATTTTTTGTCGCATCAAAAAGATCGATATACGCTTTAGAAACCGTAAGCGCGTTTCCGTTGGAATCCTTAATCGTAACGGTTACGGTATCCCGCGTTTTCACCCTGATATTTTTGGTCACATCGGAAGTTGCGTCTATGGTCGTAATGGCAGCCAGGTTTTCATTCAAGGGTGCAATTTTTCCGTACCCGGGTTTAAAAATATCCGTAAACGAATAACTTCCTGACGGCACGCGAAGCGAATATGTGCCGTCTGAGCCGGTAATGGTTTCGTTGGTTCCGTTCGCGCCGGATACGCGGACTACCACGCCCGAAATGCCTTCACCGCTGTCAATAACGGCGTCAGCCGATTCAAATACGGTCCCGCTGATCATATTGAATGTAGTTGCGGTTGAAGGAGAAAAATTAATATTGGATTGACTTGAGGCGGTAATGGTAACGGTTTGCTCCGGCATGGGCCCGAATCCGGGAATAAAACTTCCCACTTTCCACGATCCGGTATCAACATACAGGGTGTAGGTGCCGTCGGAACTGGTCATCGCGTCAATGTGGCCGGGGGCGTCGGTCCGATACGCAAATACCGGAGCGTTAGAAATAATATTGCTTCCGTCGGACACTCTGCCGGTAATCGTGTAGCTTGATTTTTTAATCGTTAGGGTAAACGGAGCCGCTCCGCTTGATCCGGTTGACGCAATTGCCGATCCGTCCACGAACACGCCGTTTCCGTTTACCACGACCGGGACCTCGCGCGAACGCCCGACTCCGGGTACGGCTGCGCCGACATTAAACGAACCGTCAGTAACTTTAACGGTAAATGCGCCCGTCGGAGAGGTTTGCGTTTGATTGCCAATGCCCAAGGTCGGGGAAAACGCATATACTTGAGCGCCGGATATTGCGTTCCCGGATCCGTCTTTTAAGACACCCGTAATGGCGCGATTAGTCGCAGAAACGGTAAATGTATATGAGGAAGCTGAAGAATTATTGATTGCGGCGGCGCACGCAGCCGGACATCCTGAGATCACGACTTCAACCGGTTTTGGCACAACCCAATTCGGCGCCGGCGGCGGCCCAAACTGCATGCCGCCCATGCCTTTGGGCATGGCGGGGCCGACTCCCACTCCCCAACTGCCGTTGCTTGCCGTAGCCGCCGGAAACGGCAATGTTGCAATAACGGTTCCGGAATAATTTGTTGCCGAAGTGGTAATGGTCTGCACAAAAAACTTTCCGGGACCGCCGGCAAATACGTCCATTTTTTCTCCAGCGGAGAAAATAGCATTCGCGGAATTATCGCCGGTTAATTTTACCGTAAGCGTAAGCGCGGACGTGGTCGCGGTTAAGGAATAGTTTTGTATCACCACATCGGTTGACGTCGCGTGCACCGGAGTCGGCATTGGTTCGCCGAAGAACGCGGTAGTCGTGCTGGTCGGCAACACAATCGGGTCGGTCGACAAATCATATTCAGTCCCCGTGTTGCCGAAATTAGCGATTTGTTTGTTCACCGGAACATTGGTAAACGAATATACTCCGGAATTATCCGTATTCGTTGACACCATGCCCGTTTGCGGAGACATCATGCGGATTGTTACGCCTCCGAGATTGCCTCCGTTTCCGGAAACCGTACCGGTAATCGTGGTCGTTGCGGAACCGTCAATGGCGCCTCCGGTAATGTAAACCGGGCTTGACGTAAACGATTCTAACAATGCGCCCGTGTCACTTATCGTTTTGATGTCAAGGCTGTATCCGGAACTGTCCATGCCTTTTGGAATAGACGGATTTTTAACGCCGGTGACCGCGAACCTTAAGAAATCATGCGTGTCGCCTCCTGATGTTTGTTGCGTTGCCGTATTTAAGGTAAGGCTGATATTTTTTGCCGAAAGATTGGAAGCAATTGCGCTGAAACCGACTGTTCCGTCCCCCGGTCCGTTAATATCGGCGTTTTGGGACGTAATAAATGGATTGTCGGTGGAAGTGTACAATGCGCAACACACCCCAAAATCAGAACTTGCGGGAAAAGTGATTACAATTTTACCGTTTGCCGGAATCCGCTTTGAAATTGGCATCTCAAAGCCGTAGGTCGTGGTCGCGGAAATAAACGAATTCATCGGCATCACTCTCATGCCGGGCATAAAGCCGATGCCGGAAGAAGTAAAATTATTTATTTGCGGACCAAAATTGCCGCTTGAATCTCCGGGACCGAGAATGCCTCCTGATTGCTGCGGACTCAATACGGTTCCCGAAAACGATGCGGACCCGGACATGGGATTCCCTGAAATGTCAAACACATTTGAAACCGTTACTTGAAATGTTGCGCCCGGCTGCAAAAACACGCCGGAAATTTTTGCGGTCCGTTTTGAAACGTCATAACTTATCGTGTGTCCCGCCAAACTGCTGAGGGTAATCGGATTGGAAGCGACCGAGAGCGTATAATTCGCCAGATTAGCCGCATCGGTTTGTTTGACCGCTTCGTTAAACGTGATTGCTATGCTGAATTGGTCCGCATTCGCAAATGAGATTGAGGGACCGGTTACGTCGGAATTAGTTGTTTCGGTTGACCAACCGTATGTTTTTGCGGCGATAGGAATGCCCGAGACGTTTTTTAACGCGCCGGCAACCAGAGTTAACGTTAAGGCGTTGTTTAAATTTGCCGGGAGAACGTTGGTTGCGGTAAAATGTCCTTCTTTTGCCGTAGGGTCATAACTTACTACGCCGGGAAGATTGTTTCCGCCTACGGATAACGTAACGGCTCCGGATGTTGCCGTTGTGGCATCAAGATCATCGTCAGTTACAAAAACAAAATCAACGGCATTGAGCGGAAGCGTGGATCCGGGAACCGGAACGACTCCTACGACTGCAGGCGCAGTTACGTCGGCTCCCGCGCCTGTTGTAAATACGCTGACGTACGGAGCCGGCATAAAAATACCGTTGTTGTTTTTTACGCTCGGCAGAACCGTGAGCGTGTACATCGTGCTTGCGGAAAGCGAAGCCGGCACAAAACTAAGCGTGCTCGTCGTTGCGCTGTAGAAGAACCCGGAAAGGCTGACGGGCGTACCGGCGGAATTGGTTAACGTAATCGTACTCTGGTTCATTGTGGTTGCGTCCATTGCTGATTGGCTGAACTTCACGAACATTTTTGCGATATTTGTGGGAACATTCATGCTGCCGGGAAACGGGGAAGTTCCAACCACATTCGGCGGAATCGAGTCGGTCATACTTTGCGTTGCGCTCCCCGTTGTGAAAGTTATCTGATATGATTGGCTGCCTGCGGTAAACTGATCCTGGTCAAGATGGTTCCCGGAAAAATCCTGCACGTCGCTGGTTACGGTAAATGTATATACGGTGCTCGGGCTTAATTTTGCGTTTGGATCCGATTGAAACGGAAGCACGCATTTTGCCGGAGGTTCGTAATTGCTCGGAAAGGGATTATACGCGACGCTGACGCATAAATTCGGCCCGCCGCCGGTCGTGAGCGTTACCGTGCTCGTTGCCGTTGCGGAAATAATCGTTGAGGTTGCAACCATTTTGTTAAATCCAAATCCAATGAATGGCATGTCAATCGGAACGTTGGTCTGATTCGGACCCGGGAACGAACCCATCACTTGGGGGTTTTGCGTGTCCTGGCCGCCGCCGCCAAAAGGAAATTCAGCCGGGCTCGCAGTATTTTGCGGAAAAATGCCGCTTCCCGTCTGCAGCACAAAGTCGTTTGCGTTGTTATTGGTGTCGTAACTGTTTCCTTTGGTTGAGTCAATGCCGCCCGGCGCCATCGTGGTATTGGTTGAACCCGACACTGCTTTTCGTTCCAAACTCTGGTCGTTTGCAAGGTCTGCAGGACGCGTTCCTTCGGCATTGGCAAGCGGCTGATTCCCCCACCCAATGCGATCTATCGCCGAACTGGTTGCGTTGACCGCTGCGGATGAAGTGGCAATGGACAATCCTCCGTTTGACCCGAGCGTGTTTCCGGAAAGCGTGGTGTAGACGGCATCCGGCGGCGTTGATCCGCTATAGTTGGTTTGCGAGGCAAGCAGAAAGAATCCGTTTTTGGGAATTATGGATTGAAAATAGGTAAGCGGTTTTGCGCCGGCGCCCACTCCGCCGTTGGCATCAAAGATATACATGTTCAGCGGCAATGCTGAAAGGTCAACTGCGACATCGGATGCGTTGTACAATTCGACAAATTCGTCTCCGGTATTGTTCGTGCTTCCGGCTTTGACTTCGCTGATTTTAATGTTTGCGCTCTGTTGCAGAATAAATTTTTTCTGCGCTACAAATGCATTTCCGATTGCGCCCGCGGAAGTTGTGATCCAGCCAGTTGTGGTGGTCGCGTAGAGCGCGTGGCCGTTCACGATTGCGGCGCTGGTGGTTGCCTTTGCCACCAAAAAATAATCCGTGGGAGCGGTTGCCACGGCATTTTGCGCCGTGTCCACCGTGAGCGTAATCATTGTGCTGGTTGCGGGATCAGTTACCGCGTTTGCCCCGGTGTTGAGCAAGATGTCTTCGTTTGGCTGAAAACCGGCATGCGTTCCGGATTCCTTATATAAAAACAATTTGTTGACTTCGCCGGTGTTTAAATTGTTTGGCGTGGTAGTGGAGTAAATCGCGACTTTGACATTGGTCAGGGTGGTCGCGCCGTCGCCGGTAAGTTTAAATTGCGCAAGCGGCATCAAGGCGCCTCCTCCCGCGGTGGTATCCATAAATACGGCATCAATCGGAGGAGCTGACACCGTAATTGCGGCGTATGCGTTCGGCATGCCGCCCGTAAAGACAAATAAAAACGCAAACGCACATGCGCTTGCCAAACTTATCCTGCACACTCGTTGCATAGCGGCAATGTTGTTTCGGGCTATCGTTAACGCTGCGGGACGGAATCCGCCCCGCAGAATATAACCGTAGGCAAAAACAAAATTTTTTATGGTAAATAAAAAAATAAAAGAGTTACTTTGCGCCAGCCGTACTCTCCCGAACATCAATAAACGAAAAAACTCCGCGGAGCAGATAATAAAACACTTTCATTATACAATATACAATCGTAGAGACGGAAAAATAAATAAAGTTATCCACCATGCGCTTTTCTCTGCCGCCGGTGGAACAGAATATTAGAAATTTATTTATCAGGGAAACACTGTTTGCAATATTGATAGTTTTGAGAATCAGGAGATCCGACATAGGAACAACTCGGTACGGAGGCAAACGGAGAACAATAGTCTT
>JAGXAD010000169.1 GCA_018971745.1 Patescibacteria group bacterium | reverse complement strand
CTCAATACCGTGTGGCTTGGTTTTATCCGCAACAGCTGGCTTTCCGTGGCAACCATTCTGGTGATGACATTAACGCTTTTTGCGCTTGGGGGGTTGATGTTGACGAGCGTTATTGCAAATACCGTCGTGCAAAATTTGGAAGATAAAATTGACATTTCCGTGTATTTTGTTCCGGATGCGCCGGAGGACCAGATTTTGGCCGTAAAAAACGACATTGCCGCATTGCCGGACGTTAAAGAGATAACCTATGTTTCACAGGACGAGGCGCTTGCGGCATTTAAAGAAAAACACAAAAATGACGAATTGATTGTTTCATCTCTGAATGAGCTTGACCAGAATCCGCTTGAAGCAACTTTGAACATTAAAGCAAAAGATCCGTCAAAACTTTTTTTGATTGCCGATTTTCTTTCTTCAAAAAAATACGGCGCCGTGGATAAAGTCAATTATTTTGAAAATCAGACGGTAATCACGCGCCTGAGCGCGATTGTTTCCGGGATGAAGCGCGCAGGGGCCGTAGTGTTTTTTGTGCTCGGGTTTGTTGCCGTATTGGTCGCGTTTAACACCATTCGTCTTGCGATTTACACCTTCCGCGAAGAAATAAATATTATGCGCTTGGTCGGCGCGTCGGCGTGGTTTATCCGCGGGCCGTTTTTGATGGAGGGAGTTTTGCAGGGCGCGATTGCCGCGTTTGTTGCGATGGGGATTTTATTTCCGCTGGTATGGTTTGCGTCGCCTCGCGTGAATATGTTCATTCCGACGGTTGATCTCTTCCCGTATTTTCTGCGCAATAGCGTTCAATTTTTCGCTTTTTTGTTGCTTGCGGGCATTTTGCTTGGCGCGGTCTCAAGTTTGATTGCCATCAGGAGATATTTGAAGGTATAGATTTTTCAAAAAATATTTGTTACGATTTAATCGTCCCGTTGTTTACGGGACGATTTGCTTTTTTGTTTTGCGGGATCGTCTAACGGCAGGACACGTGCCTCTGGAGCACGGTATCTTGGTTCGAATCCAAGTCCCGCAGAGAACATATGATAAGTCAAGTGTCAAGGGCACCTACGGCAATTATACTAAGTCAGGTGACCGAGTCCCGTTTGAATCCAAGATCTGCACAAACCATATTCCTCCGTGGCGGCGAAGAAACAGCGGGAGACAGCCCGTTTCCTGAAAAAAGCGCAACGGCGTATTACGTCGGACTGAATTGCCGTATGCCGGTTTGCGTAAAAAATATGCAGTGTATTTTGAAGGTTGGCGGCACTGCGAATCTTGCCGGCGAAAGTGGAGTTCCAGCCGTAGGCGCTTCTCTGGCTATAAAATGGTAGGAGGCGTATAAAGAGATTCGCCTTTGATAAAAAATGCGGGCGGTATAATTAGTGCTCGTTTCCAAGAGCGGTATGATACTATCAATCCGCTTTTTTTATTT
>JAGXAD010000168.1 GCA_018971745.1 Patescibacteria group bacterium | reverse complement strand
AAAAGCAATTTTGAGGGTTCTCAAACGCCATATCTCTTTGCTCAATAACAAAAATGAAAAAGGGCCGCCCGGTTTTCATCGAACGGCATTTTTATCAAACAAAAAACCGCGAATCAAATTCGCGGTGATGAATCGTCACTACAAATCATTTTGATTTCGTCGTTGGCATCAAAAAGGCAAGCCATACCACAAGGCAAAGCCCGCCAGCAACCATAACGCCGAACGAAACGGAAAAAGGAACAATCCCGGACTTCTGAACCGCAAGCAAAAATCCCGCTCCCAACAGCGACGCGCCAACAATCAAAACCCATTTCTGAATTCTTGCGCGGGTCATGTTACTTTCCGTCGTCAACGGGAAGACGCTTTTTTAATTCTTCCATTTGTTTTTCCAGCTTCTCCAAGCGGTCTTCGTGGTCTTGCACATAAATACACACCAACTTCTCCGTTTGCACACAAATATGAATCACGCGAGTAATAAGATCCATGAAATGAAAAGCACTGTGGAAATCGCTGTTGCCCCAATGCAATATTTTTTGTAATCCTATTTCATTTATAATTGTGTTGATTTTGTTTTTTAGCAATTTCAAGTCCTCGAGAGTCTCAAGAACGGTGGTATCTTTAGTTTCAATACGAACATTTTTTGTTTTCACTGCTATTCTCCCGGATTATTCTATTGAAAAAGAACGCATAATAATGCTATCATAATGCCGTATGACTGTCAACCCCGCCCTTTTATTTTTTATGTAATTTGGACGGTTCTAAAAAAAGGCGGGGAACAAAAATATGGTTGTAGAAAATAATATACAAAAAAAGGGCGGGGTCAATGCACTATTGGAAAAAATAAAAACGCAGGAACGCGCCAACAAAGATTTGGCATTGATTAGCGAAGCGTACGACTTTGCGGCGCGAGCTCATCAAAAACAGAAACGAAAATCCGGCGAGCCCTACATCATACATCCGCTGGCAACGGCAATGCAGCTTGCCGAAATGAAACTTGATTCCGCAACCGTTGCCGCGGCACTCCTGCATGATGTCTGCGAGGACACAACCATCACCAAGGACGAAATCAAAAAAAAATTCGGAGAGGAAATCGCGTTTATTGTGGATGGCGTCACCAAACTTGATAAAATCCGCTACAAAGGCACCGAGCGCTCGGCCGAGAGTTTACGAAAAATGTTTCTTGCGATTGCCGAAGACATCCGTATCGTGCTCTTAAAACTCGTTGACCGCGTACACAATATGGAAACGCTCCAATACCTGCCGCCGGAAAAACAAAAACGAATCGCCTTGGAAACCCTTGAAATTTACGCGCCGCTTGCGTATCGGCTCGGCATCGGAGAAATTTCCGGAAAACTGGAAGACCTCGCGTTCCCTTATGTGTACCCCAAAGAATATGCATGGCTCCTGGCTTCAACCAAAGAACAGTATCAAGACTGGGACGGGT
>JAGXAD010000032.1 GCA_018971745.1 Patescibacteria group bacterium | reverse complement strand
GACCGTCTTGAACGAAAAGTCGGGTTTGCGCGGTAGGTTGCTTGACTTTTTTATGCAGAGGAGTATAATGAACAGGTAGTTTAGAAAACTATTGGTCGTATATTATTGGCAAAGTCCGCGCGTTTTGCAAAATGCGCGCGGCAAATTTCACGAATATATCTATCAATTATTTATTGCAAATTGCATACGAGACGCTTTTGGCGCCGGCTGGTGCATGAGAAGACCACGAGTATATAGTATATATATGTAAGTGGAATCTGTTAGAACCCGTCTCAAAAATCATTTCTGTTCCGATTCCAAAACTTCTGCTGCGACTTGTCAAAAAAAGTTCGCAAGATGCTCCGCATATTGCTCAATTTTTTTGACTGCGTCTCGCTTGAAGTTTTGAAATCTCACGACGAAAGCATTTTTGAGACGGGTTCTAGTAAAATAATTAATCATATAGCATATAATCGTGGTTATTTCATGTATAATAATGACGGGAACGGAGGCGGACGAGGCGGTTACGGCGGAGGCGGCGGATACGGCCCGCGCGAGGAGCACGCAATCAAGTGCTCTCAGTGCGGCAAGGATTCCACCGTGCCTTTCAAGCCGATCGGCGACCGGCCGGTGTACTGCAAGGATTGTTTTCGCCAGATGCGCGACGAGCGCGGCGATTCCCGCGGAGGATTTCGCGGACGGTAATTCAGGCGGTATGGTGACAAAAACGTTTCGCTCTTTGCGGAGCGTTTTTGTTTTTTCCGCGCGCAATGTTAGGATAGAAAATAGAAAGATTATAATTATTTAAAGATTTCAATTTTTAAAAATTCAAACATCAAATTTTAAAATGTAAAATGACAATGTAAAATAATTTTACATTTTGAATTGTCATTTTGAAGTTTGCATTTTGAGTTTTGATTTTGTGAGGAATGCATTATCATTACTGCATCATTGGCGGCGGCATTGCCGGAGTAACGGCCGCGGAAACCATTCGGGAGCGGGACCGCGAAGGAACCATCGCGATTGTTTCGGACGAGACAGTGCCGCTGTATTCGCGCGTTCTGCTTCCCGCATACGTGAAAGGCGATGTTGAACGCACCCGTTTGAACTTGCGCGCCATCGCGGATTTTGAAAAAAAAGAAATTTTTCTTTTTTTCGGGCGCAAGGCAACGCGGGTATTGCCGGACGAGCAATCCGTTTTGTTGGACGACAACACGCGCCTGAGTTTTGACAAACTGCTTATTGCGTCGGGCGGGACGCCAAGACAATGGCCCGTGGAAGGAGGAAATAAAAAAGGAATTTTCCGTTTGCACACGATTGACGACGCCGAAGTTCTGAAACGCGCTTTGCCGGACGTAAACCGTGCGGTTGTTGTTGGCGATAAATTTATAGCGCTTGAATTTTTGGAAATATTTCACAAAGCGGACGTTCCGACGACCTTGATTTGCAAACATAAAAATATGTTCGGTAATCTTTTGGATTCCGCAGGGGTAAGGATTTTGCACGATCATTTACAGTCGCGTAACATAACATTGGCGTTTGAGGATGAAATTGCGGAGATTGAAGGAAAGGAGCGGGCGGAGCGCGTGATTACCAAAAACGGAATGTCGCTTCCTGCTGACGCCGTTGGCGTCGGGATAGGCCTTGAACGGAATTTTGATTTTTTGGACGGTTCCGGAATCACAACGGGCAAGGCGGGCGTTGTTGCGAACAGTTTTTTGGAAACGAACATTTCCGGAATATATGCCGCGGGAGACATTGCGGAATATGAAGACGCGATATTGGGAAGCAGGCATATTTCCGGCAATTGGACAGGAGCTTTTTTGCAGGGCAAAGTCGCGGGCGCGAATATGTCTTTAAAAACGGGAGAGGAAAAACAAGAATTCAGATTTGTCCCGTTTTATTCAATGATGAGTTTTGGGATGAACATAACCCTGCTTGGAACGTCCGCGCCCGATTACGCCGAATCCGTATCGCGCGGCGATCCGTTTGAGCGGCGGTATGAGCGATTTTTTCTGAAAGACAATCGGCTGGCCGGCGCCGTACTGCTGAATAGCGCGCATGACAAGCCGATTTTGGCGCAATTGCTTGAAAAACGGATCTTGCTTGAATCGGCAAAAGAGCGCATGGCCCAAACGGATTTTGACTTATCAACACTCTTGAAATAAAAAATATTTTTTGATAGCATAAAGAAGTAAATTAAACATTAAAAGTTCAGGGCGAAAAGTTACTGATGATTTTTAACTTTTCATTTTAAACTTTTAAATCTTAGTATGGAAGATTTGGAAACACAAACAGCGAAATCTGCGCCGCAAGAAAAAAAAGAAGGCAGCGACCGGTATTTGATTCCCGCGGCAATTATCGTTGCGGGCGTTTTAATCGCGGGCGCGGTATACTATTCGTCCGTTGCGCAAAAAACCGCATTGTCGAAAGACGCTTCCGGCAAAATTCCAAACTCGCCGAGCGTAAATGTCGGAGAGTTGTACGGCGCGTCCGACCCCATGCTTGGCAATCCTTCAGCGCCCGTTGCCGTGGTTGAATTTTCGGATTTTCAGTGCCCGTTTTGCGGAAAATTTTTCCGCGAGACCGAGCCGCAGATTATCGCAAACTACGTTAAAACCGGCAAAGTAAAATTCGTATACAAGGATTTTGCGTTTTTGGGCGACGAATCAATTTCCGCGGCGCACGCGGCGCGATGCGCCGGAGAGCAGGGAAAATTCTGGCAGTATCATGATTATTTGTTCAAGTACATGTGGGACAATTATTACGGCAAAGGCAAGAGCGGCGAAAACGTCGGCGCGTTCAGCGAAGCGCATTTGCTGCAATTTGCCGGAGCAGTGGGTTTGAATCAGGATGATTTTTCCGCGTGTATGAAGTTGGGGAAATACCATGACGCCATTACCGCATCCACGGATACGGGAAAGCAACACGGCGTGAATGGCACTCCGGGAATATTTGTCAACGGCACTTTGATTGTCGGCGCCCAGCCGTATGAAGAATTTGCAAAAGCCATTGACGCGGCTTTGGCGGGAAAGAAGTAAATTAAATGAGTTATAGTATGCCAGGCTATGCCAGGCAGTGAAACTTCGGATTGCCCGCTGAAGCGGACAGGCATGAATATCCTGAAAGAAAAATGCGTTTCATTGACTATGGCATATTCATAACCGTATCATCTTTTATAATCCGAAGTTCTATTACCTGGTATGGCCAAAATTTACACCACTCCGTCTTGCGTATACTGCAAGATGGCAAAAGAATTTTTTGCAAAGCACGGCATCGCGTACGAAGAAAAAAATGTTGCGCAGGATGTGTCAGCGCGCGATGAAATGGTTCAAAAATCAGGCCAGCTTGGCGTGCCTGTGATTGACATTGACGGACAAATTATAATCGGTTTTGACCAGCCGCGTCTTGCGGAATTGCTCGGAATCAAATAACGCAACATATGATTATAGAATTTTACGGCAAAGAGTGCCCGCATTGCATTCGCATGGAGCCGATACTGCGGCGCCTAAAAGAAGAAGGCGTGGAAATTCAGGAATACGAAGTGTGGCACAATGAGACGAATGCCAAAAAAATGGACGAATACGATAAGGGGCGTTGCGGCGGCGTGCCGTTTTTCGTAAATCCTGAAACCGGAAAATTTGTCTGCGGCGAAGCGCCGTACGAGGAGTTAAAGAAAATTGCGTAAAAATATGTCGTCAGCGGAAAAAGAACAAGAAAGAACGCGCAAGGAACGCGCAAAAAAAATAAAAAAACTTTTTTGGCGGTTTTTTGTTTTGGTTGCGGTGTTTGCGGTCGGATACGGATTGGTTCGGTGGATCGCGCATCACCAAACAAATTTGCCGGGCGTCGGGTATCCCGAAGTCGGCAGGGAGCACATTGCTTTGCGGGACCCGAACCCCCGCAGTTACAATTCAAACCCGCCGACATCGGGTCCGCATTTTTCGTCTCCGGCGAATTGGGGAGCGTATGATTTTGAGGTGCGCGACGAAATTTTTCTTCACAATCTGGAGCACGGCGGCGTTTGGATTTCGTACAAGCCGGGCGTGCCGCAAACAGTTGTTGACGAATTAAAAAAGATTGCGGAGGATATGAACACAAAAATCGTTTTAGGTCCGCGTTCCAAAAATGATACTGACATTGCGGTTGCGGCTTGGACCCGGCTTTTGAAATTCAATTTGGTCGGGGGAGCGTTGAGTGCGAGTCAAAAAGAGGATATTAAAAATTTTGCCGAAACATTTGTAAACAAAGGTCCCGAATACATTCCGGATATGGGAGGCGGAATTGACCCGAAGACGGTTCAATAATTATCGTGATTTCGTTTGCGTCTCATTATGGCATTGTCTGCGATTTTCATGTATCTTGGCGCCGGAATTTTGCTTGCGTTTTTTTCAACGGTGCAGATTCGCTTGGTTGCGCAGTGCAAGAAATTGCGCGCAAGCGTTCTTACGTTTTTTCTTCAATTGGTAAACCTTTTTGTGCTTGCCGGAATTATTACGCAAATCAATGCCGGGAAAAGTTTTGCCGGAGTCGTCATATACGCGTTAGGCATCTCAGCGGGAACCTATGTTGCGCTTCAATTCAGGCATTTAGAGGGCGAGCACGAGCAATAAAAATATGCCAGGCAGTGAAACTTCAGATTGGCCAGCCCCGCCCGCGGGCGGGGCTGGCAGGCTTGATTTTAAAATACCGGCATATATGTTAGGTACGAAAATTTTTTAAAACATATTATTATCAATTTTATAATCCGAAGTTTTACTACCTGGTATGTACGATGTTATAATTATCGGCGGGGGACCCGCAGCTTCCGCGGCGGCGGTGTATGTTGCCCGAAAAAAATTAAAAACAGTTGTTATTACCGAATCATTCGGCGGGCAGTCGCAAGTTTCCGACGACATTCAGAATTGGATCGGCGAGAAAAGCATTTCCGGTTTTGATTTGGCAAAAAAATTGGAAGAACATGTGCGCTCTTTTTCCGATGTTGTTGAAGTCAAAATGCCGGAACGCGTTTTGGGCGTGCGCTCAATCAAATGCAACGAAGCGACCCATGTTTGCGATTTTGAAGTGAAGACCGAAGAGGGTAACATATATGAAGGGAAGTCGATGATTTTGGCGGCAGGGGCGCGGCGCAGAAAATTGGGCGTGCCCGGGGAGGATGCATTCAACGGCAAGGGCGTTGCGTATTGCTCCACCTGCGATGCGCCTGTGTTTGCGGGAAAAGAGGTTGCGGTGGTCGGCGGGGGAAACGCCGGGCTTGAGGCGGTTGTTGATTTGTTTCCGTACGCGAAAAAAATTTATTTGCTTGCGCGCGGAGACGCGTTAAAAGGCGACCCGATTACGCAGGAAAAAATCAAAAATCATCCGCAGGTTGAAATTATCTATAACGCGGAGACACAAGAAATTTTAGGAGATAAATTTGTAAACGGCGTGCGATATAAAGATGTTAAAACCGGCGAGGAAAAAATAATTGCGGTTGGTGGCGTGTTTGTGGAAATCGGATCAGTGCCAAATTCCGAAATGGCAAAGGACTTGGTTGAGTTGGATAACTACGGACAAATTAAAATCGATTCAAAGCACGCGTCAACTTCGCATCCGGGCGTGTTTGCCGCAGGAGACATTACGGACGACCCGTACAAGCAAAATAACATTTCGGCCGGCGACGGCGTCAAAGCCGCGCTTGCGGCGTACGGGTATTTGCAGAAGAGAGCGAAGCAAAGTCCGGCAGCGGAAAAATAAAACCCTCGGTTTTGAGGGTTGCTTTTGAAAATCGCCGTTATGTTTTTTTCTTTAAAATTAGTCGGATGTGTTCCAGTAACGCTCGCGTTTCCGGTTTGTTTTTTTCTTCCTCCGATAACGCGATGTGCAGGTAAAGAAATATTTTTTTAAATTTCCGTTTTAAGCGCCAGAACAGAAAATTTAATGCGAGTTTTCTATACAGGATATACAGCCGAAGACACATGCTCTCTGCATGAAGACATATGTTTTCCGCAAGAAGCGGAAGCCATGTAACGGCAATATAAATTGCAGAAAATAATACTACTAACGGCAGGGATAATTCAAGGGTTAGGCGTTCTATCGGGTCTATGTTTTTCAAATAGTTGGCAAAATGCCGCTTGATGCTGTTTCGTAGGGTCGCTGGTTTTGCATCGTTAGTATTTTCCTCTACGGCTTCTTTAAACAAAAGAGCCAAGGGAACGCTGATCAAGGATCCGACGGCAAGATATAGAAGAATCCATTGAGAGCCAAATTGCAGGCCTAAGAAAAGCAGAAAAAACAATCCGACAATAAAAGAATTCATGCCACTATTTTCCTTGATGAATTGATAAGAACTGCTTTTATTATCTCACATTAGGCGAATTTATGCAAATATTTGAAATAAAAATTAACGCATTATAGAATAGCATTATGGCAAAAATTTCAATCAACGGGTTTGGTAGGATTGGCAGGTCGTTTTTCCGCGCCGCGTTCGGCGCGCCCGATTTTGACATTGTCGCGGTTAATGATTTAACCGATACGAAAACCTTGGCGTATCTTTTGAAATACGACAGCGTGTACGGCCGCTACGGGAAAAAAGTTGAAGCAAGCGACGGTTCGCTGATCGTTGACGGAAAAGCGGTGCGCGTGCTTGCCGAAAAAGATCCGGCAAAACTTCCGTGGAAAGAATTGGAAGTTGATCTTGTGATTGAGTCATCAGGATTTTTTACGAGTTCAGAAAAAGCGCGCGCGCATTTGGACGCAGGCGCGCGCCGTGTCGTAATTACGGCACCCGCAGAAGGCGATGTCGTAACCGCGCTTATCGGCGTGAATGACGATCGGTTTCAAAATCCGGGACCGCTTACTTGCAACGCATCATGCACTACGAATTCAGTGGCGCCGGTGATTGCCATTTTGAAAGAGTCGCTTGGCATTAAAAAGGCAGGTATGGTAACGGTGCATGCATACACCGCAACGCAAAAATTGGTTGACGGCCCGGACGCAAAAGATGTTCGCAGAGGCAGGGCTGCCGGAGTCAATATCGTGCCTTCCACCACCGGTGCGGCAGAGGCGGTGATTCAATCTATTCCTGATTTGGCGGGGAAATTTGACGCATCCGCAATCCGCGTGCCGACCATTACCGGTTCGTTAAGCGTGGTTACCGCATTGGTTGAAAAAGAAATTTCAGCGGATGCGGTTAATGAAATTTTTAGAAAAGCCGCTACAGAGCCGCGCTGGTCGCAAGTTGTAAAAATTACGGAAGACCCGATTGTGTCGTCCGACATTATCGGCGAGCCGTACGGAGCAATCGTTGACATCGGTTTTACCAAAGTAACCGGCGGCGATTTGGTGCAGATTTTTTCGTGGTACGACAATGAAGCCGGATACACTGCAACCTTGGTTGAGCATGTGCGAAGGATTGTTGCGTTATTGAAGTAAATTATATTTTTCATTTGTTTTAGTTCCCCGATTCTGATCGGAGAACTTTTTTTTCTTGACACATAAAAATAATTTTTGTACTCTGCGGATGGATATTTGATAATCAAAACAGGGGAGAGGCAATGCATATCG
>JAGXAD010000031.1 GCA_018971745.1 Patescibacteria group bacterium | reverse complement strand
ATCCGAAAATAAAAGACGAAATTACAAAAAAAATTAAAGAAGAAGCGGCAGTGAAGCAGGGATAATATTTTTGAAATGAAAAACCGCTCCGACCGATGAGTCGGAGCGGTTTTAAAAATGGTTATCTGATGGTATGCGGAATGAGCCCGAGAAAACGAGCGCGTTTAATTGCCTGAGAAAGTAGGCGCTGGTGTTTGGCGCAGCATCCGGTGCGGTGCCTCCGTCCGATTTTTGCCTGCATGGTCAAGAATTTCCGGAGCAATTCCGAATCTTTGTAATCAATTTGATTTGCGTTGGTCGTGCAAAATTGGCAGTAATTTTGTTCGGTCATAAACACAAATGCAAAATGTTCGTAACATTCTTTTTTGTTCGAGGACAAAAAAGAATTATTCCTTCATTTTGATTTTTGACATTTGATTTTTGAATTTATCAAAAAGGTATATCTTCCGGCTTTATTTCCTCGTTGTCCGACGGGTACTCAACGGTTTCCAGCGTTTCGGGCGCGGATTCGTCTGAAGTCGGAGAGCCAGCGCTTGTTCCTCCAAATGTTCCCGATTTCGGTCCAAACTGCACATTCTCGGCAACAATCTCGGTACGGTATCGTTTTTGTCCCGATGTTTTGTCGTCCCAAGAGCGCGTCTGCAACCTGCCTTCCACCAAAGCCATTTGTCCCTTTTTCAGATATTGGCCGACCAATTCCCCGAGTTTGCTCCATGCGACCACATTATGAAACTCGGTTGTTTTTTGTTTCTGTCCGGCTTTGTCCGTGAACATGCGGTTGGTTGCGATGCTGAATGAGGCAACCGGCGTGCCGTTCGGGGTTTGGCGCAGTTCCGGATCGCGCGTTAAGTTTCCGATGATGATAATTTTGTTGAAGTTCATATTGATTTTTGAATTATTTACCCAAAATTTCTTCCAATTTTTTGTCCAGTTCCTCAATGTTCATTTTTTCTTCCGCACCCGCGGATTCAACGGGAGGTTGTTTTGCCGCGTACTCATAGTGTTTCGGCGCATCGGAAATTTTTGGGCGCGCAACAAGCCGCGGATATTTTTGCGGCATCACGCGCAGTTTTTCCGTTTCGGTGATGAGGTAGCGGAAAATGGTTTTTGCGGATGCGTCAATTGTCTTTTTGAATTCCGCAAGTTTTTCCGGCGCCATGGAGAATGTGGTCCATCCGAAAAATCCGTTTCTGAAATTTTTAATCATAAACGCGAGGCGCCGTTTTTTCGGCTCTTCAATCCGGTCAATTAGGCCGCCTCTGTCCTGGATCGCGGTGGTAATTTTGCCTGCTTCGCCGAATACTTCCTCGTCCGACACTTCGGGCGATATCAAATAGGCAATTTCGTATTTTCTTTGCTCGGTATCCATAGAGATTATCGTATCAAATCGGTAAAATTCTTGCAAGTATTCATTTTTGTGGAGAAAAATGATACTCTGAAATGGAGTTTTCGAGGCCGAATTTTATCTTTATATTACGGCATTTATGCGTTTACAAAGTTTGGAATTAAGCGGGTTTAAGTCGTTTGCCAAGCAGACCGTTTTGGAATTTCCGGACGCGGTTACGGCAATCGTGGGTCCCAACGGTTCCGGAAAATCAAACGTTGCCGAAGCCATTCGCTGGGTGTTGGGCGAGCAATCCATGAAGTCACTGCGCGGCAAACGCGGCGAGGATTTGATATTTAACGGGTCGCCTTCGGCTCCGCGCATGGGCAAGGCCTCTGTCGGGCTTGCCTTTGACAATGCGGGCGGCAACTCCGCAAAAGAAAAACGCGCACCCGTTTCGGAAGGGGCGCTTGCGTCATTTTTGGATTTTGAGCGCATCACGCTCACGAGAAAAATTTTTCGCGACGGCCTGAACGAATACTACATCAACGAATCACAAGTGCGCCTGAAAGACGTGATTGAATTGATGGCAAGAGTCGGTCTCGGACACACGAAGCACAATATCATTGGCCAGGGCGAGGTGGATCGCATTTTAATGGCAAGCCCAAAGGAGCGGAGAGAAATTATGGAAGAAGCATTGGGACTTCGGGTGTATCAGTTAAAAAAAGAGGAAGCCGAGCGCAAGCTTGCCGCGTCAGAAGAAAACGCGAAAAAAATTTCCGCGCTGATTGCCGAAATCGCGCCCCATTTGAAATTTTTGCAGTCGCAGGCAAAAAAAGCAGAAGCAAGAGAAACCGTGCGGCGCGACCTTTTGCTTTTTCAAAAAGCTTATTTTACAAAAGAGTTTTCGGACATTGAAAAAAAAGAATCGGAAAGCGGCAATGCCATGCGTCCGTTTGAAGAAATCGTAAAAAAACTGGACAAAGAAATCGGCGAGATGCGATCCGCTCTTGAAAAACTGGAACTGGAATTTGCGGATGCGGAGCGCGGCACACAAGAAGAGCAAGATCTTGCGCAATATGAAGAAAAACTTCGCGAACTTGAGCGCGACATGAGCCGCATTGACGGCAGAATTGACGCGGAGCGGCTCAAACCGAAACAGTATGCGAGACCGGTTGACGCGCAATATATTGCCGACCGAATTTTGATTTTTATTTCAATGATAAAGGATTTTTTTCAAGAGCGCGATGCGTCGGTGTTGCATGAACGTTTGCGCACGCTTGAAAAAAATCTTGCGTCGCTTCTTGCTGAAATTAAAAAAGGCGAGATTGTCATAGAGGACGAGCGCGAAGCAAATCCGGTTATTGACGAGCTTGCGGAAAAACATGAGGCGCTGCGCGAAGCGGCAGATAAAGTAATGGAAAAAGTGCAGGCGCTGAAGAAAAAAATCGCGGGTGAGTCGCAAAAATTCAGACAAATCCAGATTGAAGCGCGCTCGCGCGATAAGGCGCTTCGCGAAAAGGAAGAAGAGCGCTCCGGCGCGCGCGAAACGGTTCAGCGCATGGCATTTGAAAAAGAACGAATACTTTTGCGCCGCGAAGAATTGGAACGGGAATTTGCGGAATCAGGGCTCAACCGTTCCGATATTACCACATCATTCGATAAAGAAATTGAATCACTTGCCCAAGCTGATACTGACCTCAGGCGTAAAATTGAAAAAATGAAATTGCGTCTTGAAGAGATTGGCGGGATTGACCCGTCCGTCGTTAAAGAATATCAGGAAACCGAAACCCGTTTTGAATTTTTAACCAAAGAATCGGAAGACATTACGGCCGCCGCCGCGTCGCTTAAAGAATTGATTCGCGAACTTGATAAAACTTTGGAAGTGAATTTCAAGGAAGGATTTTTAAAAATTAAAAACGAGTTTCATAATTATTTCAGAATTATTTTCGGGGGCGGCTCCGCAAAATTAAAACTGGTTTCGTATTTGCAGCCAAGGGCGCTAGAAGACGATTTTGAAGAGGAGACGGAGGCCACGGAAGATGTCGGCGGCAAGGAAGGATTGGACATAGAAGTTGACTTGCCGAAAAAGCGGATTAAAAGCCTAGCAATGCTTTCCGGAGGCGAGCGCGCGCTTGCGTCTGTGGCGCTTTTGTTTGCGATTACCGCGGTGAACCCGCCTCCGTTTTTAGTGCTGGACGAGACCGATGCCGCCTTAGACGAGGCAAATTCGCTCCGCTACGCCGCAATTCTGCGCGAGCTTTCAAAAAAAACCCAGCTCTTGGTGGTAACGCATAATCGCGAAACTATGAAGCAGTCGGGCACGCTCTACGGTGTGACCATGGGCGAGGACGGCATTTCAAAATTGTTGTCTTTGAAACTGGAAGACGCGGAAGCGTACACAAACCGATAGGCGCTTGACTTATTGTTTTGAGTTTGATATAAAAGAATTGAGGCATAGGAAATGTTTCTATGTCCGGAAACGATCTTTGCAAAAAGAAAGGAGAATTGGGCGATTATGAAAATTGAACTTATCGGAGAAATTGACTTTTATTCAAGCGGCGAAAAATTCCTTCGTCTTACCAGTAATCGGTCCCCAAAAATTAAATCCGAGTCGTTTGAATTTTATGCGGAGAACAAAATTATCGCCGCCCTCGGCCTTACAAAAGGGGACAGGGCAAAAGTTACTTTTGAAAAAATCTAGGAGCAGGATGCGTTAAGGCGGTCTATCCGCCTTTTTGTTTTGGTTGACTACTTGGAAACCACACAACACCTTGCGGTGTTTCTAAAACATGGTACATGATGGGTACCGTAATGTTCGTTGACAATGCGTCGTGTAACATGGGGGTGCGGCAATGGCGCAATCCGTGTATCTTGATTTTCTTTTCTGGTTTTTTGCGGCTCCGATTACACTACTTGGCATATGGATATGGACTGATTGGTGGTATAGAAGAAAAACGCTCGGCACCATGATTGCGTGCACCATTGTGTTTGGTTTTTTCTGCGACCTGTTTGCGGTTCGGACGGGCCTGTGGCAATACGATACTGGACAGCCCAACCTTGGCATTTGGATTTTTGAAATCCCGATTGAGGAATTTTTGTTTTATATTTTGTTTCCGATATTGGTGTTCAGCGTGTGGTGTGCCGTGGAACGTTTATGGCGCGTTGTATTGCGTACGCGGCCGTATAAAGGAGGGACAGCATAAATGTTCGGACATTTTACGTATCTTGGCTATGATATGCTGTTTACAATTCCTTTGATTTTGTTTTTGATGTTGCGCAGCGGCGCGTCTGTCAGAAAACATTGCTTTGTGATTGCGGTGAGCACGGTGCTTTTGACCGCATACGGTTTCCTGATTTGGCCCATAGGACTTCGGTGGGGTACCTGGCAGTATCATCCTGAAAAGATGCTTGGCGTTGCGGTGTTTGGTACCCACCTTGAAGACATATTGTGGTGGCTGTTGACCGCATTGCTTTTTGTTTCGTTTATTGCGGTCTCATCCGAATGTGAAAAAGATGAACATTCTTTTTTACGAAGCGAAGTAGCTGGCTTTTGGCAAAGTTTTCATTTTGCGGCTGCGGGACTGCGTCAATTCAATGAAGAAAGAAATCTCGCGATAATGGCGTCCAACGGTGTTGGCGCGTTCATTGTTGCCGTATACGCGCATTCGCTTCTCTGGCTTGCGTTGATTGCGTTTGTTATCTTTACGGTGCTTGCTTTTGAAATGATGAATTCCGCGGTTGAAACAATGTTTGATTGCTTGATGCCCTACAAGCATCCGAACGCAAAAAAAGTAAAAGACACGATGGCTGCGGCGTCTTTGTTCGTGTCATTCGGTGCGATTGCGGTCGGTATCACATTTCTTTGCGCTTTGTTTTTCGGAGGAAGATGATGGAATATCTTATGCGCGCCTTCCTACAATACTTGAAAGAAAATTCTGATGTACTTTTGGATATGATGATTATCTTGGGAGAAGAATTAGAGCATCAGCCCAAAGAAAAACGTGAAAAATTCTTATCGCTTCTTGAAAAACAAATACGAAGGAAGATTTATTTTCTTGAAAAGGACAATCGTTTGTTACGGAAAAAAGTCAGCCGTCTTGAAAAAGAATTTGCGATAATTAAAAATCAGTATTCTTGCGCGAAGCAGAATTCCGCTTAAGCCAGTTTCTGGCTTTTTCTTTTGCTTGACTTTCTTTTTTGCCTCGGCTATTATGGAAAAAGTTATATTTTTTAACTACTATTCACTAACAACTAATCACTATGCTGATGATTCGCCTACAACGGACCGGACGCAAGAATAATCCGAGTTTTCGGCTGGCGCTTGCGGAAAAACGCTCCAAACCAAAAAGCGGGGCTTTGGAATTGCTTGGTTCGTTTGACCCGAAAACAAAACAATCAATCCTAAAAAAAGAAAGGATTTTGTATTGGCTGTCGCAAGGGGCGCATCCATCTACGACCGCGCATAATCTTTTGATTTCGCAGGGCGTAATGCGGGGCAAAAAAGTTGCGGTAAAAACGGCAAGGTCGAAAGTTCCTGAAACAAAACTCGAAACGGTAAAAGTTGAAAATGCGGAAAAAACCGTTGAAGCCGCGGTCGCGGAAGTACCCGCGGTATAATCCTTGACTTATTTTTTCCAAAAGAGTATAATGAAATTATAAGGAAAGTAGGAATGCCGGGTGCAGATTCCGCGGGAGGATAGCAAGGAATCAAAGCCGCAGGCAGAATCCCGAAAGGATTCGCAAGGTCGAACTACTGGAATGTTAGTAAAAGCAAAGTAACATTTTTCCCGAATGAGGTTTGCCTGAATTTTTAGAAATTAGGAAAATTTTTTGTTCGGGACGATTGGTACGAAACTATGGCAACGAAATTTGCAGACCAGGAGTTTCTCGAAATGCTCGTGAAAGCACTGGTTGATAATCCGTCGGCGGTCAAAGTTGAACGCAAAGTTGACGAGATGGGCGTTTTGTTGACGCTTACCGTTGACGCGGCAGACATGGGCACGGTTATCGGCCGCGCCGGAAACACCGCCAAGGCCATCCGCTCGCTTCTGCGCGTGGTGGGTTTGCGGAATAACGCACGGGTGAATTTGAAGATTGAAGAGCCGGAAGGAGGACGGGGCCCGAGAATGGGACCGAGCATGGAGCGGCGCACCAGCGTGGATGATGTTGTGGACGATTTGAAGCTCTAATCTTTTGAAAGTAAAACCAAAAATCCGCCTTACGGCGGATTTTTGGTTTCTTGACAAGCGTTTTTTATTTTGTTACTTATTATTGGCGGAACTTTGAAATCACCATATTCACAAAGGAGGTAAGATGAAACAAATCGCCGTATTTGGCGCCGCAGGCGCCATGGGTTTTGGCATTATGCAGTCATTGCTCGGCGTGGGATATTCGGTGCTCGGTTTTGACGATATTTTTAACACTGATGACAAAACGGAAGCAACAAGAAAAAAACTTTGGAACGCGCTTTTTCTTGAAAAGACAAAGCGCGACAAGTTGCGTTATCGATCGAAATATGAGGTTAGCAATTTGTGCGCTGAAGTATGCTTGTTTGATAAACGCCACACGCATGTTATCACGGATTTTTTGAAAGATTGCGATGCAATTATTGAAGCGATTCCGGAAAACGAGGATTTGAAACGGGAATTGTACAAATTCATTGAGCCGAACATATCCACAGACACGCCGATTTTTACCAACACCTCAACCATACAAGTTGCGCGTTTGGCAGAAGGCATGGCACATCCGGAACGGCTGATGGGAATGCATTTTTTCAATCCGGTGCCGCGGATGAAAATGATTGAGGCAGTCCCGCATTGCGCAACTAATCAATCAACTATTGCGTTTGCCCGCGAATTAACAAATGCGCTTGGCAAGCAATTTTTTCTGGCCCCTGATTTCCCCGGGTTTGTGGTAAATAGAATTTGCGTACGGATGTTTCCGGCGTTTGCCCGGGAGCGGGACGCAGGCGTTTCCGTGTCGGATATTGACGCCGCATTTTTGAATGGCACATGGCCTTTATACGGTCCGGCATTGCGGATTATTGAGGATGGATTGATCCAGCCCGCGGAAGCGCTGCTTGCGGAATGCAGAGCAAAACATATTTCGTATGTGACGCCGCAAAGCATTGACGCCATGATGCGCATGGGAATCGCAATGCCCTACGGCCCCTTTGCCTTAAACGGACTTTTGCGAAGCAGCGAGGCAGTTCGCATCGCGGAATA
>JAGXAD010000167.1 GCA_018971745.1 Patescibacteria group bacterium | reverse complement strand
GAAACGAAAAATTGCGTTTCGCCCGGGTCGCCCTGCCTGCCTGCTCTGCCGCGCAACTGATTGTCAATTCTTCGCGCTTCGTGCCGTTCCGTACCAAGAACATAAAGCCCGCCGAGCGCACAAATTTTTTTATAATTTTCTTCCCATTGCATATATTCATCAGAAAGAACGGAGTTCTCTTCCGCAATTTTGAATTTTGAATTTTGAATTTTGAATTTTTGAGGGGGCGCACCCCCGAGAACAATGTCAACGCCGCGTCCCGCAACATTCGTCGCAACGGTTACCGCGCCGGGTTTGCCGGCTTGGGCAATGATCATTGCATCCTGCTCCTGATTTTTTGCGTTTAATACCTCATGTTTGATGCCTTCACGATTCAACATCGCGGACAGGCGCTCGTTTTTTTCAATGGAAACCGTGCCGACCAAAATTGGTTGTCTCCTTTTATGCCGTTCCTTGATTTCGGCAACCACCGCCTTAAATTTTCCGTTTTCCGTGCGAAAAATCAAATCGGGTTTGTCTTCGCGTTTCAACGGCTTATTCGTCGGGATAATCGCCACGTCAAGCTTGTACACTTTTTCAAATTCTTCTGCGTTGGTTACGGCGGTTCCGGTCATACCTGCCAATTTCTCGTACATCCGGAAATAATTTTGGAAGGTAATTGTGGCAAGAGTTCGCGATTCTTTCTGCACCGTAACGCCTTCTTTTGCTTCAACCGCCTGATGCAGACCTTCGCTCCAGCGCCTGCCCGGCATCAGGCGGCCGGTAAATTCGTCCACAATCACAACTTCGTTGTTTCGCACCACATAATCGCGATCTTTTTGAAACAGCGCCTCGGCTTTGAGCGCTTGTTCAAGGTAGCGCACATAACGGAATCCTTTTTCTTCGTAGATGTTTTTTACGCCAAGTATTTTTTCCACTTTTTCAATCCCCTCTTCGGTGAGCGTTACCGCTTTCATTTTTTCGTCAATGTTGTAGTCGCTGTTTTCTTTCAATTGCGGCACGACCCGCGCGAATGTCTTGTAATATTCCTCGGATTCTTCGTCGGGCGCGGAAATAATCAAAGGCGTGCGCGCCTCGTCAATTAAAATGGAATCAACCTCGTCAACGATTGCAAAATGATGTTCCCGTTGTACCATTTGATCTGCGCCATATACCATATTGTCTCGCAAATAATCAAAACCGTATTCGTTATTCGTGCCGTAAGTAATGTCCGCGCCGTACGCTTCGCGCCTGCTTACCGGCCGTAAAAATTCTTGCACCACGCGAAAACTTCCTTCGGTATCGCGCAAAGTATCAAGTTTGTTATCTTCTGATTCACTGCGGTGCAAAGGATCATAGCGATATGAAATTTCATGATTTAAACATCCGACCGAAAGCCCGAGCGCGTGATAAATCTGCCCCATCCAGACCGCATCGCGCCGCGACAAATAATCATTCGTAGTTACGATATGCACGCCTTTGCCGTTGATGGCG
>JAGXAD010000030.1 GCA_018971745.1 Patescibacteria group bacterium | reverse complement strand
GACGAGGATTTTTTTGATTTAGCAGAAGACTTTGCTTTTTTGAGAAGCCTTGTTCAGATTTCATCAGTCTGTCTACATATGCGCCACAAGACGACCGCTTATCTGACTTATGTGCCATTGATAACCTCCTTCCACAAATTTAAGAACTGCGTTCAGCGTATCAAAAACATATTTTATCTGTCAAGCGCCGCGCGGATTCTCCGCACGCCCGCGGATGACGATTCTTCTTTGATGATTTTCACACGGCCGATTTCGGAAGTACACAAAACATGCGGGCCGCCGCAAAGTTCCTTTGAAAACACTTCGCCGGTTTTTCCGTCGCGCACCGTATAGACGCTTACCTGCTCCGGATATTTTTCGCGGAAAAAATGAAGCGCGCCGGATTTAACCGCATCCGCATACGGCATTTCCTCGCGCACCACATCCATATTTTTTGCAACGGCTTCATTTACCGTATCTTCAACTTTTTTAATTTCTTCCGGGGTCAATTTTCTCGGAAATGTGAAATCAAAACGGGTGCGCTCCGCGGTAATGTCGGACCCGTCCTGCCGGATATTTTGGTCCTGCAAAACTTTCCGCAACGCCGCGTTCAACAAATGTGTTGCGGTATGCAGGCGCGTTACTTTTTTCAATTCTTCTTCATCCGCGGCTTTTAATTCTCCGGTGTCAAGCAACAGCCCGTGCCCGCCGAATTTTTTTTCAATGCCGGCCCGCGAAATTTCCTGATGTTTTTTGAATTCTTCGTCAAACTTTTCCCGAGTTACATTTTGCATCCGAACCGGGTCAATATCTTTTTGTACCTCAAACGACAAACCATAACTTTGGTCCAATAAAAAAGATTCCCGCGCGTCTAATCGTGCCGGAGATTTTGCCATTTTACGCAACGCATCCTTGACAACACGCGAAAATCTTTGCACCTCTTCATCAACAACCGCATGAATAGTTTTCCAATTTAATTCTTGATAAAAATTTTTGTAGAAATCAACCGCCGCCTCGGCTGCGGCAAAATAATAGTCGCGCAAACCAAATGTAAGAACATCAACATTGTTGCCGGAATATTGCTTTGCGTTTTTGTGAATCAAATATTCATGTACCATCACGCGGCGCAAGAGCCGCCGCAAAACAAAACCCGCGCCTTTGTTTGAAGGTTGCACGCCGTCAGAAATCAAAAACACCGAAGCACGAATGTGGTCCAGAAAAATCCGCCTAATTCTTTCGTCCATTCCCGATGGCAATTTTTTTGAAATTTCCGAAAATAAATCCGTTTCAAAAATGTTTTTCTTCTTCTGTAATACCATCGCGAGCCGCTCAAGCCCCATGCCGGTATCTACGCCCGGTTTTTCAAGCGGAACAAAAATTTTGTCCGGCTTACAATAATATTCGTTAAATACGATATTCCAGATTTCAATACCGTTTGCGTAAATTTCCGTAGTGGGACCGCACGGACCTTCGCTTCCAGTCGGACCCCAAAAATTATCTTCCCTGCCTTTGCGGCGAATATCGGTTACGCCAAGTTCGCGCCAAATTTTTTCGGATTTCTCATCAGCCGGAATTTCCGCATCGCCTCCGAATACCGTCACATACTCAATCGGCAAACCGATTTCTTTGAAAAATTCGTATCCGTATTGAATCGCTTCTTTTTTGAAATATCCGCCGAATGAAAAATTGCCGAGCATTTCAAAAAAAGTAAGATGCGACTCGTCTCCGACCTCGCCAATGTCGGATGTGCGGAACGATTTTTGCACGGACGCAACATTCAGGCATCCAAAATCCTTCATCGCGTCCGCCTTACCTATATAATACGGTTTAAACTGCTGCATTCCGGCGGTCGTCAAAAGCACCGACGGGTCGTCGGGTATCAAGGAAGACGACGGCACGATTTTGTGCCCGCGCTTCTTAAAAAATTCCAAAAATTTTTTGCGGATTTTGTTTGAGTTCATCATAAACATCATATATGATTTCTTGCTGTTTTTCAAAAAATTTCAAGACAAAAAAGAGGACGAACCGTCCTCTCAAATTATTATGCCGGCCCGAACGCATACGGAATAAAACTGATAAAAAATAACAAGACCGTGAGAATTGCGAGAACAATAAAAACTTTTTTCAATTTCCGGTTTCCGGTGGCAAACATTGCTATGCCGATGGGCGCAAGCAGAAACGCAAAAAAATAAAAAAAGATGTGCGAGCCGTAATTGCATAGCCACGCAAGCGTCTGAAGCAAAAAATTCATCTGCGCGCCTCCTGTTTTGCAAAAAAAGACCTGTTTTCAGTATGCACCAAAAGGGCTTTGAAATCAAATTGATTGAAAATCCTTATCGGCTAATTCGTGCGAATAAGCCGATAAGAAAAAACGATACGAAGCATAAGCTCAAACTTTTCAACCCGTAAACTTTCCAACTTAAAAACTAACCCTCAATCACTCCCCCGCCGATAAGTTCGTCTTCCCGATACAGCACCAGCGACTGGCCCGGCGTAACGGCGTACTGCGGCTCGGCAAAACGCACTTCATAATTATCGTTTGCAAACCTTGCTACCGTTGCGAGGGTCGGCTTCGCATGATACCGCAAAACCGCCTCGCACAAAAACGGCATTGCGGGCTCCGCGCCTGAAATCCAATTTACTTTTGCAATTTTTGCCGACGCGCTAAAAAGCGATTCGTGATTTTTCGGCGCAACGATCAAATTGCCCGTTGCAAAATCTTTTTGCGCAACATACAGCGCGCCTTCGCCGTCGCCAAACCCGCTTCGCTCGCCGATGGTGTAAAATTCCAAACCGTCGTGCTCGCCAATCGCAGTTCCGGCATCAACATGAATTGCGCGGCCGCGATGGGGTTCTCGAATAAACTCTTTAAGCAATGACTTGAAATCAAGCGGCCCCACCATGCACAAATCCTGGCTGTCTTTTTTCTCTGCCGTTGCAAGGCCGAATTTCCGCGCCATTGCGCGCACTTCGCTTACTTTCGCATAATCGCCAATCGGAAACAGCGCATACGACAAATCGTCCTGCGTGAGCGTCCACAAAAAATACGACTGATCTTTTGACGGGTCGCGGGCTTTTCGCAAATGGTACCCGTCATTTCTTTGTTCAATGCGCGCATAATGCCCGGTTGCGATTTTTTCCGCGCCCAAGCGCCGCATCGCTTCCTTAAAAATTCCGAATTTGATTTCACGGTTGCACCACACGTCCGGGTTTGGCGTGATGCCTTTTTGATAATCTGCAATCATCGGCTCAAACACCAATCGCTTGTATTCGTCCGAAAAATCAAACCAGTCAAACAAAATGCCCAATTGATTTTGCGCAACACGCATCGCATCCCTGCGGTCTCCGTGCCACGCGCATCCTTCGCCGATATTCGGCGAAATTTTAAGATAAAATCCTTGCACGTCAAAACCGCGCTCTTGCAAGAGTGCCGCCGCAACCGAAGAATCAACCCCGCCCGACATCGCTACAAAAACTTTTTGTTTTGATTTACTTTTCATATCGTTCGCATTATAATTTTTAAAACGGAAAAATACAAATTATTTCAATGATGACGATACAAAACATTATTTTTTACGCGGCGTGCTTCGGATTTGGCGCAGGGGTATTATTGCGCTCTTTATTTCGCATTAATATTTATGCGGCGCTGCTCATTGGATTGATTTCTCTTTTTCTGTCTTTATTTTTTTCGCTTGTTTCAAAAAAGCGCCGGGGAATCATTATTTCCGTTTTCGCGCTTGCGTTTTCAATCGGCATTGCACGATTTCACGTTGCGGACAAACCGGCGCCGGAAATTTTTCAAAATCAAATCGGCCAAAAAATTTCTTTCTCCGGAGTGATCTCGGACAATCCGGACAAAAAAGAAAACAACATTCAGCTTACGGTTATTGCGCAAACCAATGGGGCAACAACCAAACTTCTGCTTTTCACGGAAAACAATCAAGATTACCGATACGGAGACGCCGTGCGCGTCGCGGGAAAACTGGAAACGCCGAAAAATTTTTTAACGCCGCAAAACAAAGAATTTGACTATGTAAATTATTTGAAAAAAGACGGCATTTTTTTTGTAATGCGCCGTCCGGAAATTGAAATAATCTCGCGCGGAGAAGGCAATTTCATAAAACGATTTCTCTTCTCGGCGGAAGAAAAACTTGCCTCCGCACTCAATGCGGCGATGCCCGAACCGGAATCATTGGTGATGCGGGCGCTTATTCTGGGAGAGCGCTCGTCATTCAGCCAATCAATGCGGCAGGATTTCATCAATACCGGACTGATTCATGTGGTAACCATTTCAGGGTATCACGTAACGCTCGTTGCGGAATGGATAATGAAAATATTCGGGTTCCTGCCGGCAAACCTTGCAATCGGCGCGGGAATTATTGCCGTATTTTTTTACGTGGTGATGACCGGAGGCGCACAAACCGCGATCCGCGCCGGCATCATGGCCGCACTTGCGCTTCTCGCGCGCTCGCAGAGCAGATTATACGATTCTGGCCGCGCCTTAATTCTTGCGGCTGTCCTAATGATTTTTGTCAACCCATTTATTCTTGCGTTTGACGTTTCATTTCAACTTTCGTTTTTGGCAACCGTTGCCGTGATATTTCTCACGCCAAACATGGAACAATATTTTCTCTGGATTCCGTGGAAACGGTTCCGCAATATTGTATCGCTCACTTCCGCGGCGTATCTTTTTGTCCTGCCGTTCATATTGTATCAAATGGGCAACTGGTCGCTGGTTGCGCTTCCGGCAAATCTCGCGGTTCTGCCCTTGATTCCGGCAACCATGATTTTTGGTTTTATCACGGGATTTGCCGGACTTGTTTCGCGCCTGCTTGCTTTCATTCCGGGAACGATTGCATACTGGTTGCTCCGCTGGGAACTTTTTGCCATCGGATTTTTTTCCGGACTTCCGTTTGCGTCGCTTTCAATTCCCGATTTTCCGTTTGCCATTGTTCTGCTGACCTACGCGATTTTTTTATATTATCTTTTTGCACCGACGCCAAAATTTTTGTTGCGTGGAGCCGCAAAAACCGAATTGCCTCATGTAAACTTCAACGCCACCGGCGCTGCCGGCAAAAAAAATTCAAATCGGCACTATGTAATTCTTATTGCGGCACTATTTCTCGTAATAAGCACCGCCGGATTTCTTGCGCGGAAACATTACGAATCAAATCTTCGCGCAAAAGAAAATTTGCAAACCCTGCTGGGAAGCGAGCCAACAGAGAATCCGCCGCAACCGTTTGTTCCGGAACCGAGAACCAAATCCGGCGGATGCGTACCGCGTAATTTTCTGTCCGATCAAGCATGCACTCCCGGAGCAGTGTTTCAAAACGCAACTGCGGATGCCATCTGCTTTCGCGGATACACCAAAACGGTCCGCAATGTGCCAACGAACCTGCGAAAAAAAGTGTACGGCGAATACGGCGTGCCGTACCCGCAGCCGCGAGGCGCGTATGAAGTGGATCATCTGATACCGTTGGCGCTTGGCGGATCAAACGACATCGCAAATTTGTGGACCGAGGCGGCCGAGCCCGTTCCGGGATTTCACGAAAAGGACTTGGTGGAAGTGTATTTGCAGGAAGAAGTGTGCGGCGGGCGCGTAGCGCTTCCATCGGCGCAAAAACAAATCGCGGAAAACTGGCTTGCCATTTATAACAACTTAAGCCCGGAACAAATCGCGGCGCTCAAACAAAAATACGGCGGGAGATAATCCCGCCGTTATTTCATTTTTATTATTCATAATTTTATAAAATTTTTAACTCAAATTTATTTTGTTTTGCTTCTTGAAATAATATCTTGAGAATCATTTTTTGTGAATTATTTAAATTTCTGTCATCAAAATGATTTTCAACTGATAATTTCAACATCGCGACAGAAACATATTTTTTGTCATTTTTGCCATCAATTTTTACATTCTCTATGTTTGTAAATAAAATCATCTTTAACAACCCATCTTTAATATCTTCCAAAGACGGCAAAAAATTATTTTTACTGTGTTTGCCTTCAATAAGAAAAATCTTATTCCTCCTAATTTTAACCTCATCCACTGTGAAATAATAATACCCACCTAAATAATTTTGTATCGTAATTATTGCTTTTATTCCCGATAAATTCTCTTTTGGTTGTATGGTTAATCTTTCTCTTTTTTGAGCTTTTTCTGCCAGCATTCGCGACAACTTCATAAATTCATCTTTGCCCTTCAAAAGTTCAACTATTCTTTTTTCCGCACTTTGCCATGAATGCATTTCTACTTTTAACCGTTTAGAAATTTTGTTGTAGGATTCCAGAGCTTTTTCCCCAATTTGTCCAACTTTATCAATATGAGCAAGATTCCAATGCAATGCGTCTGATTGATAAGAAAGAATTTTTTTAATCTGCGTCTGGATATAATCAATGTCAAAACGCTGATTTGTAATTTTATGTTTATACCTCCTGCTTCTTTCGGCATCATTGTAATAAGCAACAATAACATAAACTCCCAACAAACTCATTAACGAAATTGTGTCCCACTGTAAAAAATCCCTGTCACCTTCTTTCCCTTCGTCTTTAACAACTGGGATTATCGTTATTTTCTTTCCGAAAAAACCCAAGGTATCATAAACTCTTGCGTAAGGATAAGAACGAGTACGTTTCGCTGAAACCCACCAACTTATTGCAATCTGATTTTCTTTATTGATTTTTAAAATAAACGATCCGCAAGAAGACAGGGCTTTTTCTAAATTTCTATAATCAAAAATTCTCAACTCCCGACAAAGAAACGGCTTATATTTTATTCCTTTAATTTTAGCGGATAGGTCCATATTTGCCTGTTTTACGATAAATAATTTCTAATTTGTCGTTTTGGTCGGTAAAAAATGTATTCTGTCCGCCGCCAAAACCCAATTTTGTTTTAATAACTGGAACAAGTGATTTTTTTATTTCAAAACCAATACTATTTCTACCCAATTCTCGAGCTTTTTTCATGGTCGTACCGCTACCGGCGAATGGATCTAAAATTGTATCATCTTTGTAGGAAAAAAGTTTAATTGCGCGATAGGGCAATTCTTCGGGAAAAGCCGCGATATTTTTTTCTAGCGGCGAGCCGGGCATTACATTATTCATTTCCCAAAGCGTCATATACCATTTTTTATTTTGGATTTCTTTTATATCAACTTTTGATTTCTCTCGTATATCTTTAGGAATTGAACGATAATCAAACCTTCCTTTTTGAAAAATAACAATACTTTCGAGCAGGTTGTCCGGATAAAAATACATAGGGTAAGGATTTTGCAAAATAACCCCGCTTCGCCGACTAATCCTTAAATAACCATCTGGCTTTTTCCAAATAATTCTGTCACGGTATCTAAAACCTGCTTCTTGAAAAATTTTTATCGCATCAGCAACAATCGGAAATTTTTCGCCATCAACTAACATATCATCAATATTCAAAACAGCAATTCTTCCATCTTGTAAAACTCTAAAGGTTTCTTGTGCAAAATTTCTCAATACTCCGAGATACTGCCCGTAACCCTTAAATAAACCTTTGTAGTCAAAGGGTGCGTTAAAATATGGTGGCGAAGTAACCATCAAATGCACGCTTCCGTCAGGAATTTCGGCCATACTCATGCAATTTCCAATTATAAGTTTGTGATTTGTTGCCATATTTATCAATACTACCACAAACGCAGTGTTACCGCGATTGCGAATTTCGCGGATGAGAAACAGGAGCCAGTTCAAAATCCGAGATA